>NZ_JAKLTV010000013.1:0-63281 GCF_022698185.1 Synechococcus sp. PCC 6717
TCTGACGGTGGTGCGGGAGGCTCTGACGGTGGTGCGGGAGGCTCTGACGGTGGTGCGGGAGGCTCTGACGGTGGTGCGGGAGGCTCTGACGGTGGCGCGGGAGGCTCTGACGGTGGCGCGGGAGCAGAGACCCGGTACAGGAATCCTGAGCCGCCAAACAAGGGAGCACCTGGGTAGGTTGTATCAAACTGCTCGGCACCCGTAAGGCCGCCTTTCACATCAAGACTGGGATCTGTGGAATAGACCAACCAGCGCCCATTGGGGTTCGTAAAGACCGTTGAGCCAAAATTATTAATAAAATTGTTGCCAGCCACGAGCACAATGGCATCTCCAGAGCCAAAGGCGGTAATCGGTGCATTCAGAACAATGTTACCCGTCAAGGTTTGCAGAAAAATAGTGCGACCTGTAATCCCTGTAGGATTGACGGTACCAACGGTGAGGGTGCCGTTGTTCACCAACTGAAAGTCACTGGAACTGTTTAACTGAGCAGCAACTGTGCCGATTTGGTTACTGGGGTTTAGGAGGGTGACGCTGCCATTTTGTAGGGTTGCCCCTAAACTCCCCACTTGCAGCGGAGCCGTTTGGGTAAGGTTGCCAGTGGCTAAATTTACAATGAAAGGGTTACCGTTCGTGCTCAAGCCAGTTGTCAGGCCATTGACCCCATTATTAAAGCTAGTGATAGCAAGCCCCCCTTGGTTGCTGAGGGTGACCCCGCCATTAACATTGCCCGACAGTGCTTGCACTTGGTTATTGAGGTTGCTGAGGGTGACGTTGCCTTGGCCGAGCAGTTGTAGGGTGTTGGCAGCAATGGCATGACTACCTTGGCTGACACCGCCGCCACTGTTGAGGGTTAGGTTGCGCCCATTCAGAGTTGTGACCCCAGAGCCATTAAACTGAATCCCAGCGGAACCAGCACCGGGAGTTTGCAAGGCAAGGTTATAGCTCAAACTCAAGGGACGCACATCCATTAGGCCAGTACCACTGGGATGACCAATGGTCACGAGGGAAAACCCACCACTAATACGATCCAGCAGTGTCTGATCGATCAATAAGCTGCCCGTTGCACCATTTCCCACGCCAACTGTGGTACTGGCAAGCACGGGTTGAAAGACTAAACGACCGCTGCCATTAGAGGCGATGAATATATTAGCTGGATTGTCAGCCCACAAAGAGGTACTACCTAACGCCGCAAAGGTTAAGGTTCCATTCTCTACTTGAAAGCGAGCAACACCATCGTCATAGGAATTAATTTCAATGCCAGTTCCAGATTCGCTACTGCGGCCATCAATTAAAAGGTTTCCAGAGCCACCAGCCTGAATAATGGTTGTAGAGGGTAGCCCAGAAGAAATTTCAACTCCAGTTCCATCTGGCTTAGCGATTCCCAGAATCTGAACATTGCCAGTGCTACTGCTAATTAGCATCGTTCCATCAACTTCACTGGAAATTGACACCCCTCGGTTGAAAAAGAAATCATTTCCAGTTCCAGAGCGCCCCTCTAGTAAAATATTTCCCGATGCGTTTGTAATGGAGGAATCAGTGATCTCAATCCCTTGACTCAATCCTTCTGGGATGGGATTGCCACCCGTACCGAATATTTCAATATTGCCACTGCCTGTTGTTGTAACTATGGCCTCCGTTATCTTAATACCACGGCTACTCCATCCACCATCAGAGCCCTGACCAGTCAGGGTAATATGACCACCCCCAGCATTTAAGGTTGAATCGGAAATCAAAACACCGGTTCTACTACCAGTACCAGTGATGTTAATGTTCCCTCCTTGTGATAAAAGACTGGAGAGTTGGATCCGAACCGCAGCCGAACCACCTCCAGTACCATTAATAGTAATGCTCCCCCCGTTTGAATCAAGTCTCGAGTTGCCGATATTAATTCCACTACTGTTACTTGAAAGTAAAATGTTGGCGGATCCTGATGTTGCTTGAATACTGGCGTTGCTAAGTCCAATCAACGTTTCAGCTTTCAAAGTAATTGAACCGACTCCTGAGCCAGTGTAGTTAATTGATGACGATGGAGCGACAGAAATAGATCCTGTTTGCGACTGAAGAGTAATATTGCCACCCGCTGATAGATTTCCTGTTAGCGAGTTAATGGTGAAACTACTTATATTTACAAAAGAGATGGCTCCACCAACCGTTCCAGCTAGTTCAGACACATCATTGGCTGCAGTTAAGTTAAAGGTTCCACTGCCAGAGAGCGTTAAGATATCTGCATTGATTGTGCCGCTACTGCTTTGACTGATGAGGCCATTTCCTTGCAAACTAACAGTTGTTGTGCTGCCAGACGAAGCTCCTAGTTTGATAGGGGCATTGAGGGTAATATTGTTGCCAGAATTAAAGCGAAGCGTAACAGAGGAGCCTGAGAACGCATCTATAGGTGCATCGACCGTAATATTGCTGCCAGTGATTTCAACATTTGTACCCCCAGAGAGCCGACTTTCAATTGTTTGATTGCCAACCGTTGCATTGGCAATGGGGGTAAAAATATCAGGATCGCCACCAGAATAACCACCATTATTAACGACATTACTATCAACGATGGTGACATCAAAGGGATCAAGCAGCCATGTTCCAGCTTTGCCATTGATAGCGCTGGCATCCACAAGGCCAAAGGCATTCAGGACGTTGCGCCCGGAGGTTTCTACAAAGCCACCATCGCCTCGGAGTTGGCCACCACGCGCCGTAATGGTGCCATAGAACTGGGTGGCATTATCGGCCCAGGCAATGATGGTACCGCCATTGCCATCGCTGAGGGCATCCGCTGCAATGATGCTGCCACGGTTAATAAAAAGGTTTTGAGCATTGAAGCTGCTATCAAGGCGATGGGTGCCTGTTGTGCCCCCTAGATAGTCGCCGCCGATCAGAATTGTGCCACCACCAAACTGGCCGGAGGCATTGAGGTTGGCATTCAGGAGAGCGGTGTTTTGCCCCGTGACGGTGATTTGCCCACCGATGCCGTTGGGGTTGGTAACGGATACATTACCCCCCACCACGGCGGTGCTGCTGCCCATTGGCACCTTGGCAGGGTCGTGCACGAGACTAATGGTGCCATCAGGGTGCTGGATGACGCTGTTGACGGTGGGATAGGTGCCACCGCCGGTGAGTAGATTGGGTAGATCTATGGCGGTAATGATGCCGTCTGCGGGGAGTCGCTCTTGAGGAATTTCGAGGCTGAGGAGCATCCCCTCTTGTGAGACCCGCACCATGCCACTTTCGGGAACGGCAATGAGGTGAATCGTCCCGGCAGGGGCAACAAGGCTACCGGTGTTAATGACGTGGTGCGCCATTAAACTCAGGGTTTGGCCACTGCCGACGGCCAGATGACCTTCGTTGATGATGATGCCTTTGTTGAGGAATTCAAAGCCAGTGGGGTTGCTGTTGAGTTGACTGTAAGTGTTATTACCGTTGAGATCAAACACACCACCATCGAAATGCACCCGCTGCGCTGTGCTGGCATGAAAGGCAGCGGGCAGGTTGAGGCGGGCATTGGCGCCAAAGACGATTCCGGCAGGGTTGAGCAAGTACAGGTTGCTGTTGCCACCGCTAATTTGCAGAAGGCCGTTGATGTAGCTGGCATTGCCGCCATTGACTCCGGCCAGAATATTGCGAATTTGAGGATTCGAGAGGAAGTTAGCGGTTTGGCCACTGCCAACGTTAAAGTCCCGAAAGATGTGAAAGAGGTTTTTGCCGTTGCTGGATAGGGTGCCACCCCCAATATCAAATTGTTGACCGGTTTGGGTGACGGTGGTGCCAGTGGTATTGGGGGCAGGGGTGATTTGACCGGCCACCGCGCTCGTGAACATTCCCCAGTACAGGAGGGTCAGCGGGAGCGATCGCCATGTCCAGTTCATAAATAGCCTCTACTTAGATGTGGCTTGGCATGTTTACCGAAAACGCCGTAAAGCCCCTGCCTTCAGGCATGGGGATATAAGGCGCATGTTGTGTTATCGAAAATTTTAGGCCTAAAAACTCGTCTTTTAGAGTGATTTTAGTTTAAACTAAAACCAGAGGTAAGGGTAATCAACCTCTCTAAAAACCCAATAGCCTAACGGCTAGAAAACAACCTAAGTTTTTTTGGTTGGTTTAACAGTACCTTTGGGCAAAAGGGAACTGCCCCGCAAGGGGGAACGCTTGGGGAGATAAGCACCGCTGTCGTAGCAGGACAACCTGATGCGATAGGTGCTGTCGCAGAACCAAGAACAAGAATCCCCTGCCTTTAGGCATGGGGAGTATGTCAAGGGACTCTGATATTATTGAATCATTTGTAAGGGTCGTGAACTACAGTTGGCCATCGGTCTTAGTGGCCATTGTGCGTCAGCCTTTACCCAGCTTAGGTGATGGCGATCGCCCCTGCGATGCGCTCATTACGTCTTCTGATCCTAATCAACCGCTGTTTTTAATGACCTGAGAGATTTGGGAGGTAAAGCAATATGCAACGTTTTGGCCGCTGGCTAGCACTGGTGTATCTACTGGGGGTTAGCCTTCTCGGCTGGATGCACTGGAGCGCACCTACATTGGCTGCCACCGCACCCGCCGCAGAGGAACTGGTGAATGTGGTGGACGAAAAACTAGGCAGTTCCTATGGGGAAAAGATTGACCTCAACAACACTAATATTGCCGCATTTATCCAATATCGTGGTCTTTATCCTACGCTAGCAAAGCTCATTGTTAAAAATGCTCCCTACCAGTCGGTGGAGGATGTCCTTAATATCCCCGGTCTGACAGAGCGGCAAAAAGAAACGTTACGGGCAAATTTAGATAAATTTACGGTTACTGAGGTGGAAACTGCCCTTGTTGAAGGGGGCGATCGCTATAATAATGGGCTATACAAGTAAGCTCTTGTGCATTTCCATCCTCATAAAACAACTCTAAAGGATGCGTTGGGTTAACGTTGACTGCCGCGACGTCTGGGTTTGATGTTCTAATCATTGGCAGTGGAGCCGCGGGGTTAAGTGCAGCGTTAGCCCTTCCTGCCTCCTATCGAATTGGGCTGATTACCAAGAATGACCTGCAGCAGTCTGCCAGTGGCTGGGCGCAGGGGGGGATGGCGGCAGCGATCGACCCCAGTGATTCCCCGTTATTACATGCACAGGATACCCTCTTGGCTGGAGCGGGGCTGTGTGATCCCGAGAGTGTTCGTTTTTTGGTTCAGCAGGCACCAGCGCAAGTGGAGCGCCTGCTGGCGATGGGGGTCGCCTTCGATCGCCAAGGCGATCGCCCAGCATTAACACTTGAAGCGGCTCATTCGCGACCGCGAGTCCTCCATGCTGCCGACACCACGGGGCAGGCATTAGTGACCACCCTATTGCAACAGGTGGCTGCCACAGCGAATATTACCCTGCTGCCCAACAGCTTTGTCTTAGACCTTTGGATGGAGTCTGGGGTGTGCCGCGGGGTATGTCTGTTGCGCGATCGCCAGATTCAATGGCTCAGTGCTGGGGCTGTCATTCTGGCAACAGGCGGCGGCGGCCAGGTCTTTTCCCAAACGACAAACCCACCCTTAAGCACCGGCGATGGGGTTGCCATGGCATGGCGAGCCGGGGCACAGATCCGCGATGTCGAATTTTTTCAKTTTCATCCAACCGCCTTGAACGTTCCCAATGCCCCCCGCTTTTTAATCAGCGAAGCGGTGCGAGGAGAAGGTGCTCATCTCGTTGATAACCGTGGGTATCGCTTTGTTGCCGACTATCMCCCCGCCGCAGAATTAGCCCCTCGGGATGTGGTCAGCCGTGCCATCTACCGCCACTTACAACAGTCTCGCGCCGCCCATGTCTGGTTAGATTTACGGCCAATTCCCCGCGATCGCCTGCACTACCGTTTTCCCAAAATTATTGCCGTGTGTCGGCAGTGGGGCATTGACGTGGAGCAGCAGCCCATCCCGGTGGCCCCCGCTGCCCACTACTGGATGGGTGGCGTCCTCACCAATTTACAAGCCCAAACCACGATTCCCGGATTGTATGCCGTTGGCGAAGTCGCCAGTACAGGCGTGCATGGTGCCAATCGCTTGGCCAGTAACTCCCTGCTGGAGTGCTTTGTTTTTTCTGCCCAGCTAGCTCATCTTCAGCTTACCCCAAGGCCAGTGCTTATCCCCCAGAGCACCACCTCCATCGACATTGACAGAATTGATATTTCCTTAGCCCACCTTGTTGCTTGGCGTACGCAATTGCGCGAGCTGATCTGGCAGAGTGCTGGCATTTGCCGCGATGCCCCGACCCTCATGGCAGCCCTGACCCAAGTCAAAACGTGGCGAGACCAAATGCCCACCCCCCTCCAACACCGTCTCCCGCAACACAGCGTTGAACTGGGGAGTGCTGCCATACAAACCTACCTATGGCAGTGGGGAGAACTGCGTAATCTTCTAGATATCGCCTACCTGATTCTCAAAAGTGCTCTCTTTCGGGAGGAAAGCCGTGGTGGACATTATCGCCAAGACTACCCCCAACCCGACCCAGCATGGCAAATGCATACCCTTATCTGTGGCGATCGCTGGCAAAAAGCTCCGATTCAAAGCGGGGATTGGCAGCCCCAAGCGCATCAGCATCTAGACCTGCATCAATTCTAAACTTCGGGACGTGCCAAGTCGTGTTGCCCCTGCGGCAAGAAGGTCTAGAGCTTGCTCACGGCTGCGAATGCCGCCTGAAGCCTTAATGCCGACGCGATCGCGACTTAAGCGTTTCAGGAGTTTAACATCAGCTACTGTTGCACCCCCCCGCCAGCCCGTACTCGTTTTCAAAAACGCCACCCCCGCATCCAGACAAATCTCCACCGCTACGGCTATCTCATCCTCCGTGAGCACCGCTGTTTCTAAAATCGCCTTGACAGTCACCCCCGTCTCCGAACAGATTTGGGCAATGTCACGATACACAGCTTCCGTATGGCCGTCCTTCAACCAGCCTAAATTTAAGACCACATCCAGTTCTGTTGCCCCCACCTCCACCGCCTGCTGCGCCTCATAGAGCTTGGTCTCACTGGTATGGGCACCACTGGGAAAACCAACCACCGTGCAAACCTTGACAGAGGTGCGATGGAGGTAGTCCACGGCTCTTTTCACCCATACCGGCATTACGCAAACCGTGGCAAACTTAAACTGTTCCGCCTCGGCACAACACTGGTCAATGGCAGCTATGGTGGCCAGCGGGTCAAGCTGTGTATGATCAATATAGGGCGCTAGGTCAAAAAGAGTATTTTCAGTCATAGGCGCTCTCTATTCCTGAAAGCCAGACACATATTCAAAACCATTATCCTATTATTAAAATTAAAAATATTAACTTTAGGGTCGCGCAATTCCCCATCTGCCTATGGGGTGGGGTAGTTCATCAGGCGGAAACTCGTATCTTTGCAGATCGGTTCTCCCCCCTTACCCTGACCAAAAGAGTTGCTACATTAAAGCTAAGTAAACACAGTAACATTGGCTGTGTGGCCTAAAGCACCTGTTGGAGAGGACGCACTATGGAGCCAACCATTAACCCACGCACAGTTCAGGAAAATGCTGAATCCCTTTGGAACTATCTGCAGAATATGGACGCAGAAGTGGTGGCTCGCCTGTCACGTCCTTCATCGCCAGCAATGGCAGTGGTGATGGAGCGCCATATTGGCAATTTATTAGGGTATTTGCCGGCAGAGGGATTTGAAGTATCCATTACCACTAACCGTGAACACCTCGGTCGCTTGCTAGCCTCTGCGATGATGAGTGGCTACTTCCTGCGGGGTGCGGAGCAGCGACTAGAGTTCGAGCAATCGCTCCAAGGGACAATTCAAGGGGAATAGGCAGGCGTGCCGCATCTAAAAGACGCTGAGGGTGGGTATGCCCTAGGGGTACCCTCCCTTCGCAGTGCATTGCTGGACTGGTATCAACACCACAGCCGAGATTTACCATGGCGACACACTCGCGACCCCTACGCCATTTGGGTGTCGGAAATCATGCTCCAGCAAACCCAAGTAGCCACGGTTCTCCCCTACTATCACCGCTGGCTGGATCATCTACCAACCATTCAGGCCTTGGCAGGGGCAGAGTTAGACACGGTTCTCAAACTTTGGCAAGGGTTGGGGTACTATGCCCGTGCCCGTTATCTTCACTGCGCCGCTCAGCAGATTATGAGTGAGCATCAGGGGCAATTCCCCCAGAACTATGCCGCTGTTGCTGCCCTGCCCGGAATTGGCCGCAGTACGGCGGGGGCCATTCTCAGTGCTGCCTTTGACCAAGCCCACCCTATTCTGGATGGCAATGTTAAGCGAGTCCTTTCCCGTCTCTTTGCCCTTTCTATACCCCCCAAGCAGGCAGAGACGCAATTGTGGGTATGGTCAGCACAACTCCTGTGCCCGCAGCAGCCCCGTAATTTTAATCAAGCCATCATGGATTTGGGGGCGACCATCTGTACACCACGTCAACCCCTATGTCATGCTTGTCCATGGCAAAATCATTGCCGCGCCCATCGGTATGGATTAACTCAGGACATTCCCCGCAAAATGACCAGTGCGCCATTACCTCACAAGCAGATTGGTGTTGCCGTCATTTGGAACAATGCTGGCCAAATTCTCATTGATCGACGGCCACCGACCGGATTATTGGGGGGGCTGTGGGAGTTTCCGGGGGGCAAAATTGAACCTAGAGAAACGGTACAGGAGTGCATTCGCCGCGAAATCCGTGAAGAACTTGGTATTGAGGTTAGGGTTGGTGAGCACCTAATCGACATTGACCATGCCTACAGCCACTTTAAGGTCACACTACAGGTCTATTACTGTCATTATGAGTCGGGAACACCACAACCCCTTGGCTGCGATGCTATCCGTTGGGTGGCACCAGCGGATCTTGATCAATTTCCTTTCCCTAAAGCAAACACCCTGATTATTGCGGCCATCCGTGAACGTGGTGCACCAAATTAACTAGGTGATCATTCGACTATCCATAGCACTGTTACAAGGGTGTTGAGTTTTTTGCTGTTTGCGCTAGAATTAAGATTATGCAATTTTTGGCTCAGTAGCTCAGTGGTTAGAGCAGGGGACTCATAAGCCCAAGGTCGCAGGTTCAAATCCCGCCTGAGCCATCCATCCATTGTCTGAGACAGTTTTACTTGAATGCGAGTTTTAAAATGAGGAGCTAGTCAAGCACGAACAGCACTCGAACAACGCTAATGACAACGGATCTGACGTTTTTTACCAATGAACCGGGAGCAACGCTGCTGGATCGCTTCAAGCGGACGCTGTCGGATGTGCAGTATTTTGATGTTTTGGTGGGTTATTTCCGAACAAGTGGGTTCCATCAACTGTATGACGCATTGGAAACCGTTGATCACATTCGGATTCTAGTCGGTCTCACAGTGGATCAAAAGGCGTTTGAGTTAATTGAAGTTGCTCAGGCTCAAATGAATCTGGATTTTGAGTCTCATAAACGAACGAAAGAGCAAGTTAAGGCTCAAGTTGCAAAGGAGATCGCGCAAGCTCAAGATTCCTATGATACGGAATTGGGCGTACAAAAATTCATTGAGTTTATTCAATCTGGGAAGTTAGAAATTAAGGCATATCCCAGCGCAAATCTCCATGCCAAGGTTTATATCAGTCGGTTTGGTGAGGGCGATCGCGACTTTGGGCGAGTGATTACGGGATCAAGCAATTTTTCCTGGTCAGGGTTAGTTGCCAACCGAGAATTTAATGTAGAGCTAAAGGATCGGGCAGATGTGGAGTTTGCCCTAGCGCAGTTTGAAGCTTTATGGGCAGATGCGGTTGATATTTCCGCTGAGTATGTTGACACTGTTCAACAACGAACCTGGCTCAACGATACAATCACCCCCTATGAGCTTTACCTTAAGTTTCTCTATGAATACTTTAAGGAAGATATCAATCTAGATGAAGACGATCTGGATGTGTATTTGCCGGACAGCTTCATGGAATTGGCGTATCAAAAACAGGCAGTCACATCAGCTCGTAAAATTTTGGATGCCTATGGCGGCGTATTTTTAGCGGATGTGGTGGGGTTGGGCAAAACCTATATCTCGGCATTATTGGCGCAACAGTTGCAGGGAGGGATTTTAGTCATTTGTCCTCCAGTGTTGCGTGACTATTGGCGAGATACTTTTTTTGAATTTGGGATTCGCGGCTATGAAGTTGAGTCACTGGGAAAGTTAGATGCCCTATTGCAGCGTGATTTAAAGAAATTTCGTTATGTGTTGATTGATGAGGCTCATCGGTTTCGGAATGAAGGAACCCAAGCCTATGACAATCTCTGCCGAATTTGTGCCGGGAAGAAGGTTATCTTGGTGTCTGCAACGCCCTTGAATAACCGCATTAGCGATATTTTCAATCAGCTTAAATTATTTCAACCTGCTCGAAAAAGTACCATTCCGGGGATTGCTAATCTTGAGCAATTCTTTAAGGCGTTACAAAAGCGATTAGATCAGTATTCCAAAGACGATCCTGATTATTGGATCACGTTGAAGGACGTATCGCAAGAGATCCGGACTAAGGTATTGCGATATGTGATGGTGCGACGAACCCGAACTGAGATTCTCAATTACTATGCCGATGATTTGAGACAACAAGGATTGATGTTTCCCAGGGTGGCGGAACCGCAGAAGATCATTTATCAGTTTGACGATAAGACGGAATGGGTGTTTAACCAAACGATGCAGCGATTGCGGCGGTTTTGCTATGCCCGTTATACCCCACTGTTGTATTTGAGGCAGCAAGTATCTAGCTTCACACGCCAGAGCCAACGCAACATTGGCGGATTTATGCGAGCGGTTTTAGTGAAACGCTTGGAGAGTAGTTTTTATGCGTTTAAGCGAACCTTAGGGCGATTTATTGTGTCCTATGAAAAATTTATTGCCATGTTCGAGCAAGGCACCATTCTGATCAGTAAAGAGCTAGATGTCTATGATTTACTGGAGCGAGACGACCCAGAGGAACTTTTAGCCTTGATTGAGCAAGATGCTGTACAGCAATATGATGCTACAGATTTCAACGATGATTTTATTCGCGATTTACGGTCAGATTTAGTTCTTTTAAAGGATATTCAAGCCCTTTGGCATCAGCTTGAGGATGATCCAAAACTGAATCAGTTTGTGGCGGATCTACAAAAWCATCCTCACCTGAACGGTCAGAAAGTCATTATCTTCACAGAATCGAAGGAAACGGGCGATTATCTTTACACAAATCTGGATCGGGTTTTCCCAGGGCAGGTGATGTTTTATGCCAGTGGAGGAGGCGTTTATAACCAAACAGGTAAGCCTGTGAGCCATAATCCAGCTATTGCCAAAGCCCTGATTCAGCAAAACTTTGATCCGAAGCATCCAGAGCCAACCGATACCATTCGGATTCTGATTGCCACAGACGTTTTGGCAGAGGGGATTAACTTACACCGCGCCAATGTGGTCGTTAACTACGACCTTCCCTGGAACCCGACACGGGTGTTGCAGCGGGTGGGACGGGTGAATCGGGTGGGTACGGTGCATGAACAGGTCTATATTTTTAACTGCTTCCCCACGGCGCAGTCGGAAGCGCAACTGGGGTTAGAAGAGAATATTATTGCTAAGATTCAAGCGTTTCACGACACCTTGGGAGAAGATGCCAAGTATCTGAGTGATGAGGAAGAGGTGACGACCCATGAGTTATTTGGCGATCGCCTCTATCGCACCTTGAATCAGCGAGAGAGCTACGATCGCGAGGAAGGCGACGAACGATCCGAACTAGAGTATTTGCAACTGTTACGCCAAATCCGCGATCGCCAACCGGATCTGTTTGACAAAATCAAAAAGCTACCCCGCAAAGCTCGTACTGCCCAACGATGGAACGGGTCGCCCCAGTTGGAACAGGATCAGGTCTTAACCTTCTTTCGCCAAGGAGCTTTGAAGAAATTTTTCCTGTCGGATGGAACAGCCGCTCAAGAGTTAGACTTCTTTCAAGCCGTTGATTGGTTGAAGTGCGAACCCGACACGCCGAAGCACCCTATTCCCAAGAGCTACTACGATCTGCTGCAACAGAATAAAGATGCCTTTGCGTCTCTGGATGACACCGCAGACATTGCACCTGCAAGCAGTCGGGGTGGCAGTAGCGCTGACAAATTTGTGATTCAGTGTTTGAAAGCTAGGGAAATTCGTCAGTTTCAAGGATTTACTGACGCAGATGAGGAGTTTCTAAAAGCGGTGCGTCTTGCCTTTGAGGAAGGTAGAATTCCGAAGCAAACGGCTAAAAAAGTGCAAGAGGCTCTAAAACCGATCGCAGGAAATCCTCTAAAGCTCCTGAGTGCGCTGAAGAAGACGGTGCCGCTAAATTTATTGGTAGAACCAGAGCCGCAAACGGTTCATCAGTGGGGCAGCAGTCGAGAGGTGGTGCTGTCGGAATATTTTTATCACCCACCCTGCGGGAAGAGCATCGCTCTACATCCCCCAGCCCCTTCTCCCCAGGAAGAAGGGGAGCTTGAAAAGCCCTCTCCCTAGGGAGAGGGTTGGGTGAGGGCAGCTACAGGTTTAGGAGGGATTAAGCAATGGAAAAGTCAAGCGCCATTCGATTACTAACCGACACGCTACAGCGTCCCTTTGACGAGGCACAGTTTCGGCAATTTGCCCGCAACTTGGTCAACGATCTGGATGAATCCAAGGCATTCCAAGTGCAGGGCAACTATATTAAGGATGCCTACAAGCGCCAGGTGCGGCTGTATAAGCGCATTGGGCAGTATGTCGATCCTGATGGCAATACGATCGATGTGTTGGTGGTGCGGTTGCAGCAGCCGGCATCTCTGGATCGGGCACGCACTATGCAGCGCAACTTTGTTGCTCAATACCTGCAAGATCGCAATCAAAAAGAAGCGGCGTTGGTAGCGTACACCACTGATGGCTCGCTGGATTGGCGCTTTTCCCTAGTTCGTTTGGATTATCGGCTAGAGCAGCAGGCAGACGGTAGCTATAAACCCAAGAAGGAGGTCACAGCGGCAAGGCGATCGTCCTTTCTGGTGGGGCAAACAGAGCCGAATCACACAGCGCAGCAGCAGTTATTGCCGCTGTTATTGAACGATCGCCAGAATCCTACCCTTGACCAATTAGAAGCGGCGTTCAATATTGAATCGGTTACGCAGGAATTTTTTGAGCAATACAAAAACCTGTTTCTCCAGGTGCGGGATGAGGTCGAAACCCTACTCAAGACCGATCCGGTCATCGCTACTGAATTTACTCAGAAACAGATTGACCCCGCCAATTTTGCCAAAAAGCTCTTGGGGCAAATTGTCTTTCTGTATTTTCTGCAAAAGAAAGGCTGGTTAGGAGTGGAGCCGGGGCAACCCTGGGGCAGTGGCGCGAAGGACTTTCTGCGGCGCTTGTTTCGGCGGGAGAATGTGCAATATGACAATTTCTTTAACGATGTATTGGAGCCGTTGTTTTACCAAGCTTTAGCGATCAATCGCGGTCGTGAAGCGCTGTATGAACTGCCCGGATGTCAGCAGCCCTGCAAGATCCCATTTTTGAATGGGGGCTTGTTTGAACCGATCGCTGGCTATGACTGGCAAACCACGAATATTTTAATCGCCAACGCCACGATTCAAAACATTCTGGATACCTTTGACCTGTATAACTTCACGGTGCGGGAAGATGAGCCACTGGATAAGGAAGTGGCGGTTGATCCGGAGATGTTGGGGAAAGTGTTTGAGAATTTGCTGGAGGTGAAAGACCGCAAGTCTAGGGGTGCCTTCTACACGCCCCGTGAGATTGTGCATTATATGTGTCAGGAGAGTTTGATTAACTATCTGGACACGACGATTCATCAGGTGCCCCGTGGCGATCTGGAGCGGTTGATTCGGCAAGGGGAACGGGCGATCGAGAATGATGCCGTGGTGGTGCAAAAGGGCAGCGAAACCGCAACCTATCAGTTTCAAGTGCCGGAGTTGGTGCGAACCCATGCGGCAGAAATTGACCAAGCGTTGGCAAATATCAAAATCTGCGACCCAGCGATCGGCTCTGGGGCATTTCCAGTAGGGATAATGCAGGAGATTGTGAAGGTGCGGAGCGTGTTGACGACCTATTTACCCGATGAGGGCAGATCTGCCTACGCCTTCAAGCGTCATGCCATCCAGTCCTCAATCTACGGTGTGGATATTGACCCCGGTGCGGTGGATATTGCTAAGTTGCGGCTGTGGTTGTCGTTAGTAGTAGATGAGGAAGACTACGAAAGCATTAAGCCATTGCCCAACCTAGACTACAAAATTGTCTGCGGTAACTCGTTACTGAGTGTAGAGAAAAACCTGCTGAATTATCAGGTGTTTGCCGAGTTAGAGCAGCGGAAACAGGAATACTTTGAAGAAACCAACCCAGACCGTAAGGCAGAATTACGCACCACCATTCAAGGGCTAATTCAAACCATTACTAACCAAGCTGAAACCTTTGATTTTGAGGTGTATTTTAGCGAAGTGTTTCAGCAAAAAGGTGGGTTTGATGTGGTGATTGGCAATCCGCCCTATGTGCGCCAAGAAAAATTAGGTGACGAAGCTAAACGAGCCTTAAAAGCAAACTTTCCAGATCTCTATAAAGGCACAGCCGATATTTACACCTACTTCTATGGTAAAGGGATTAGCTTACTCAAGCAAAATGGCTGCCTTGCCTACATCACCTCGAATAAATGGTTTCGTGCTAACTATGGCGTTCCCCTGCGCCAATATATGGCAACCCATTGCCAAATTCACCACATTATTGACTTTGGTGAATTACCCGTCTTTGATGCCGCCACATTCCCGGTCATTTTCATTGCCCAAAGGGGAGCCACAAACCCCGTAACCCCCCATTTCACCCCTGTAAAATCCCTCAATCCTCCCTATCCAGATATTCCGGCACTGGTTCACCAATTTGGTCAACCATTACCCAAATCTGCCATTCAAGGATCAGACTGGATGCTCACCAGTTCGGGTTCTGCCGATATTTTTAACAAGATGCAGCAGGTAGGTATACCGCTCGGAGAATATGTCAATGGTGAGATTTATTACGGCATTAAAACCGGTTTCAATAAAGCTTTTGTGATTGATGGGGCAAAACGTGCCGAATTGATTGCCCAAGATCCCAAGAGTGCAGAAATCATCAAACCATTAGCCGTAGGTGATGATGTTAGAAAATGGCATATTCGGAAGAGTGATAAATGGTTGATTTTTACAAGACGTGGAATCGATATTAACCAGTACCCAGCAATTAAAAATTATTTAGAACAATGGCGAGACGATTTAACGCCAAAACAAAGTAGTTCAGATGCAAAAGGTAGAAAACCTGGGCGATATAAATGGTATGAGATTCAAGATGACGTAGCCTACTATCAAGCTTTTGAAAAGCCGAAAATTATCTATCCTGATATTGCTAAAGAATCCCGCTTTGCTTTTGACACAAAAAATTATTATGTGGGAAATACAATTTACTTTATTGCTAAAAATGATTTATTTTTACTGGCGATATTAAATTCATCAATTATTTGGTCATACTGTAAAGAAACTCTGACCGTTCTTGGAGATGCTGATAAAGGAGGTCGGTTACGATTTTTTCGGCAGTTTGTTGAAAAAATCCCCATTCCCGCCGCTTCACCCGCCGACAAAACCCGCATCGAAGCCCTCGTCCAGCAGTGCCTTGATGCTCAGGGGCAAAATGTCGCCGCCTACGAAGCCGAAATTGACGACATTGTTGCCCGTCTGTATGGTTTGACCGAGGCAGAACGCGCCATCATCGCAGGGAGGGACAATGATCGACGGGTTTGAACTCTCTGACCATGCCCGCTTCCAGATGCAAGAACGAAACATTCAGCCATCCTGGCTCACGGAAACCCTTTCTGCGCCCGATCGGCTTTTGCCCCTTGCCGATTCTCATGGCAACACCCATTATCTAAAACAGATTTCAGATTTTGGAGGTAGATGGCTGTGAGTGATTGTCAACCCAACGGTTAATCCCCAACAAGTTGTTACGGTCTTTTTTGATAGGAGAGTTAAATGAAAGTAACCGTGCATAAAGATGATGATGCCCTTTATTTACGGCTCGACGATACCCCCATCATCGAGTCCGAAGAAGTGAGCGACGGCATTATCCTGGATTACAACGCTGAGGGTAAAGTGATTGGCATTGAAGTCCTTTATATTAGCCAGCGCAGTCCCAACTCCTGGCAACAGATTCTTTTGGAAACAACAGCTTAGTGATAAAGAGAGAATATGTTGATTTCCATTGCCTCCACCTCACCCTAGCCAATTGTAAACAACAACTCCAGCAACACGCCAGAGTTTTGAGAGCTATCAGCTTAACTCGGCTTGACAGGACGTTGTAGCGATCGTGGTTCTAGGTTGTTCGGGAGAACTGTCTAACAACCGCATGCACCGGAACGGCAAGGCGATCGGTAAGGTAGCAAAGGTTATCTGCGTCCGGTGATGCTAGCCGTTATGTCGCCAGCGCTGGGGGTTGTGGGTAGCAGAGCCGATCGGTGCAAAAATTTACACAACATAACAAATTACTGCACCCGACTTGGAGCTATACTTTCAGCATTACCCAAAACTAGTGGTAGCGGGTGAGTTCAGCCGTTAGCCTGTAAATTTGGGAACCCTTTGGGTGCAAGAGTGTTGCTTTTGACTCATTACTGAAGGAAATAAAGAGTATGGATCAACTCGTGAATATAATTGCTGCACTTGGTGTACCTGGTTTAGTGCTCGTAGTTGCTATGGCGGTTACAGGTTGGGCGGGTGCTGCTGCATTAACTGCGGCTTTAGCCGTTCTTGGAGGTCCATTTGGGATGCTTGGAGGAATTGCAGTTCTTGGAATTCTTGGACTAATCTCAAAAGGTTTGTCAGACTATGGGTTTGAAGCTATTTTCAAAGCAACTGTAGACGAGTTAAGGAGAAAAGGTAAGTCCAAAGTCGATATAGAGCAGGAGGTTGAATCATATCCAATTTCACGAGATTTGAAGCTGAAGATCAAGGATTACCTCCGGACAATGGCATAGTTATTGATTGTGTCGTATACCGAAAGGGGGGATTCAATACGCCTCATCAGCGCAAGAGAAGTGACACGAACCGAGCGAGAAGCCTATGAAGAGGGATAAGTCAGAAATGGAAGATGATTTACGGGCAGAGTATGACTTCAAGAGCCTCCGAGTCAGAAAATTAGGTTCTGGAAGAAAAAGCTTTGGTGGAACCACTGTACGGTTAGAACCTGATGTTGCAGAGATGTTTCCTAGTGCTGATGCGGTTAATGAGGCGCTACGGTTCTTGATTAGAGTGATGCGGGATAATCAGGCGATCGCTCCAACGGCACAGGCTAACAATTCAAATGCAGCGGACGATTGATAGTTATTGGTGCTGAGTTCGAGGTTGCTTGTCGCCGCTGATTTGAGCCGTTAGACCTCAGTGCTCCGGTTCTGTCAGCTTTCGGGTAGGTAGGCGATTCGCCCCCAATTGCCGAGGTTCGGTTCTTCTAGCGCTCGGTCAACCCGAAAACTCCTAGGTGCTTCTGAGTGAGCCGCAAAGGTTAAGCAGTGCTAGATTTGGGTCATAGTTTGAGGTTCCGAGAGGTGTCGGGGGGCGATCGCCTCTATCGCACCTTGAATCAGCGAGAGAGCTACGATCGCGAGGAAGGCGACGAACGATCCGAACTAGAGTATTTGCAACTGTTACGCCAAATCCGCGATCGCCAACCGGATCTGTTTGACAAAATCAAAAAGCTACCCCGCAAAGCTCGTACTGCCCAACGTGTAACCCTCTCGCCCAATTCTCTCTTTCCCTCACCCCCAGCCCCTCTCCCTAGGGAGAAGCGATTATCTTAAAAGTCAAGCAAATGATGATGCTGGAACAGCCGATTGACTCCCATCTGAGTTGGACGGCTGCCAGTCCGTACCATGGTTGAGCATGGCATTGAGAATTGTTAATAGCTTATGCATACAAGCCACTAACGCTACTTTGGTAGCCTTGCCCTTCGCTAATAAGCGGTGATAGAAGACGCGAATCACTGAATTATGGCGCACCGCCACCAAAGCTGCCATGTACAACAGTTGACGCACAGCAGCACGACCACCAACGATGGCGCGTTTGCCTTGCTTCTGCCCACTATCTCGGTTGAATGGGGCAACGCCCACCAGCACACTGATTTTTCGAGTGGACAACTGTCCCAGTTCTGGCAACAGGGCTAACAAGGTAGCGGCGACGACCTTGCCCACCCCTAGAACCGTCATCAGCCGCGTCTGTTTTGCCTGCCAGGGCTGACATGGATGGATTTGGGTGTCGATCTGCTCGTCTAGTTGCTGAATGCGGTCTTTGCGCCATGCAATGTGAGCTGCTATATCTGCTTGGGCTGTTCCGCGTAAGCCTGACAAGCGGTTTTGTTCAGCAGTCAGGAGGTCTACCAGTTGCCGCCTGCGGGTCACCAAGTCCTGAAGTTCTGCGTCCGCTTCGCTGGCCAATGAGCGAATCGGCGGTTTCATCGCTTCGCCAAACTAGGCTAAAATCGCGGCATCGACCGGATCGGTTTTAGCCAGTTGATTGGCAGCTTTGGCAACGTTTCGCGCTTGCCGAGCATTAATCACGACCACGGGATAGGCTAGCGTGGACAGCACCAACGCCACTGACCGCTCATCGCCGCCAGTGGATTCTAGAATCACCCGAGCGACCGCCTCAGGCGGACACAGGTGAGTCAGAAGTTCGCGAATCCCACTCGCGGTGTTGCTCACGCGAAAACTCTGCTTCTGGGGACGTAGATGTACATCTAGCCACCGCTTACACACATCAATGCCAATCCATTGTTCTTGATCCTGCATATCACTTTTGCGCCTGTCTGGGGGTAAATCAGGTGTTTACTCAGCCTTGCGTCATGGGGGTTCTACTGTCCCAACCGATGATTCGAGTTTGACCTGTTGCATCAGAGAGATGACCCTAGCTTCTCCACGATGTCTCGCATCTAAGGGGTGACGGTCTATCTCTCTAGTTTTAAGATACAAGGGTTGGGGATGAGGGCAATTCATAGCCACACTCAGCAATGCCGGAAACAAAATCATATTTGCGTCACCTGTGGGCGGCAATTCATTCTCTCTGGGATCAGTGGTTATAGCTGGCGGCACTACGAAACTGTCAAGGTATGGCAGGAGAAACTCATGACTACAGGGTCACCACCAAATTATCACGGTGGATAATTGTGTCTGCACCACTATAGCCAAGGATGCTGGCCAGTTCGGTGGACTGCTGCCCTTGAACGCGACGCACTTCGTCATTGTTGTAGTTCACCAGCCCGCGGGCCACTTCTGCCCCGTCAGGATCACAGAGCTTTACTGCATCTTGCGCTTGAAACTCGCCACACACTTTCGTAATTCCTGCCGCCAACAGGGAGCACCCACCCTCGGTAATGGCTTTGACTGCCCCGGCATCCAACCATAACTCGCCTTTCGGGATCAAGGCACGGGCAATCCAGCGCTTGCGGGCATTGATGGTTTTGGGTTTTGGTTCAAACTGGGTACCCAAGGACTCGCCCGCCATCACTTTCAGAATGTTGGTGGGCGATCGCCCATCGGTAATAACCGTTCGCACCCCCGCTTCAGTGGCAATCTCCGCTGCGCGAATTTTAGTGGCCATCCCACCCGTGCCCCACGGCGAACCCGCTGCCCCCACCTGTACCGTTTGCTCTAGGGCTGCAAGGGATTGAACCCGCTCAATGGGCACAGCCGTTTTATCCAACCGTGGATCCGCTGAGTAGAGACGATCCACATCCGTCAGCAAAAAGAGCCAATCGGCTTCGACTAAGCTGGCCACCAACGCCGAGAGGGTATCGTTATCTCCAAATTTCAGTTCATCCACTGCGACGGTATCATTTTCGTTGACGATGGGAATGACCCCCAAGTCAAAGAGAGCCTGGAATGTATTAAAAATATTGAGGTAGCTTTGGCGATCGACAAAGTTCTGTCGCGTTAACAGAATTTGGGCGATGGGCTGGTGCAGCACACTAAACAGATCATCGTACATCCGCATTAAGTGACCTTGCCCCACGGCTGCCACCGCCTGTTTTTGCGCCAACTGTTGTGGACGCTCCTGCAACCCCAGCCGCACTGCTCCTACGCCCACCGCTCCCGAAGATACCAGCACGACGCGATCGCCCCGCTGCCGACAGCCCCAGAGCACATCCACAAGCTGGGCGATGGTGGCCAGTGCCAGAGTTCCCTCCTTGCCCCCTGTCAAACTAGAGGTGCCAATTTTAACCACAATGGTTTGTGCCATGGTGCCTAACACGATCCACCATAAAAATATACCCCCGTCCCTAGGGCGGGGGATCGTACGCTAAAGGCGTTTATCGGAACGATGAGAGTACTTTAGGACATGGCTTGGATAATGTAGTCAAAGTAGGGAGCAGCAACTTCCGCCTCCTCGGCACTCAACAGCGACAAGGAGGCATCCTTCAGACAGCGAATGGCTTCTACCATACCAGCCATCGGCACCCCTAAGGAGTTGTACATTTCCCGCACCCCAATGAGTCCAGTGCGCTCAATGGGTTCCTTGTCCCCTGACAAAATACCGTAGGTAATTAAGCGCATATACCAGCTATAGTCGCGTAAGCAGAGGGCACGCTGTTTTTGGCCATAGGCATTACCACCAGGAGCAATAAAGTCAGGCCGCTTTTGCCACAGTTGCTTACTGGCTTGCTCTACCAACCGTTTTTCATTTTCAGCTAATGTCGTGGCAATGCGTAGGCGTTGCGCACCCGTTTCAAAAAAGTCACTAATTGCCTTGAGTTCGCCTGTGGTGGGGTAGCGCAATTCATCGTCCGCTTTGAGAAGAACCTGACTAATGACACTCATATTGCTAACACCGCTTAATACATTCCTCATTTTAGAGGACGGTGGTCGCCCGGTCACAGTTTTTTTCACCCCCTTAGCCTTTTGTGAATGTCCTACGCCTTTAGACAGCGGGTGAAAAGCTAACAAAGAAAGCGAAGTGCGGGAACGAGCAGAGCACCGTGGCGCTGCTGTCGATGACAGGGTTGGTGCTGAGGCATACATTCCCACCTAGACCTCCGAGGTGCTCCCGCCACAGCGAAGCTTGGCGGTCAGGAGGGGAGGAGCGCTGTCGAGCTTCGCTGCGCCAAAGGCGTATGAGTGCGGCTCAATACCGCCGAAATCAGTAATACTCTTGACCATTGCAGGCAATCTTCACGTGGTGGTAAAGTACCAACCATGAAACAAGTCTTGACACTCGTTGTAAAGCTTCAACCTACGCCTGAGCAAGCGTCCAAACTGGCGGCAACTCTTCAGGTGTTTGCTGATGCGTGCAACTATGTCAATGACAACACCCATCCCAAACTCACCAACAAAATCGCTCTTCAGTCCTTGACCGACCAGACCATCAAAGAGACATTCTCCTTGGTGGCCAACATAGCGCTCAGGGCGTGCGCTCGTGTGGCGGCAAACCGTAAGACTGCTAAACTCAAAGGCAAGCCTGTTAAACGGTTTGCACCAACCAGTATCGACTGTGGCAGCGATCTGTTTACCTTCAACGATAAGGAGTGGCAGGTTAGCCTTGCAACAGTTCAGGGCACAGAGAAGGTGAAGTTGGATGCAGGCCATTACCAAAGAGGCACACTCAAAGGGCGTCAGCCAACCTCGGCTCAGCTTTGCAAGCATCGAGACGGCAACGTCTATCTGCACATCCAACTGAAGACTGAAGCACCAGAGTCAGACCAATCAAGTCAATCAAGTAATGTGATTGGCGTTGACTTTGGACACAGAGATATTGCGGTTACGTCTGAAGTGGAAAAGTGGGACGGTCAGGACATTCAGCAAGTTAGAGATCGGTTGTCTAAGGTGAGAGCGTCGCTCCAAGCAAAACGCTCGAAAGGCACCCGATCGACTCGCCGCAGGGCAAGACAGAGTTTGCAACGGTTGTCGGGTAAAAATCGCCGTTATCAGCAATGGTTGAACCATCAAATCAGCAAAGCGATTGTGCAGCGGGCTAACGCCTTGAATGCTGTAATTGCTGTGGAAGATTTGACAGGTATCAGAGAATGCACCAACAAGCTGCCGCGCAACAAGACCGAGCGACGCAGCTCTAGTGGTTGGGCATTCTTTCAATTGCGTCTGTTTATCGCCTATAAGGCACTTCAGGCAGGCGTTCAGGTGCTTGCGGTTAATCCGGTATATACCTCGCAAATCTGTCACCAATGCCTGCACATTCATCCAGTGCAAGGCAAGTCTTATCGAAGTGGCAAGGGGTTTACTTGTGGCCATTGCGGTTGGCAGGGGGAGGCTGACTTGAATGGAGCAAACCTGATCAAGCGTTTGGGTCTGTCTTTAAACCAGCTTGGAGGAGCCGAGAAATTGTCTTGCTCTTTGAGTGAGCATATCTTGAGGGCTACTGAAAGCTCCCGTCTAGAGCACGTTAGCGCTTAGCGGAAGTTGTTTACAGAGGCGTTGAGAAGCAACAATGGGCATCTTTGGTGGCATTTTAGTTGTGGTTGCAGTTGTGCTGTTTTTTGTGCAACGCCACTATCGCCTGAAGCTACGCAGCCTCAAGTTAGCAACCCCATCCACCACCGCTGAACTGCATCACCTAGGGGAGCAAGTGGCACGGGAAATTGGCGGTGGCAATCTGCGCGAATATGTAAAAATTACAGGCCAAGTGACGACGGAGTCTCCCTTAACCTCAGAATTAAAGCAGGTGCCCTGTGTGCACTACAAAATGTCTGTCACGCGGGAGTACGAGGAACAGGTACGTGAGACAGATAGCGACGGGCGGACACGCTGGCGTACCGAACGTCGCTCTGACACCATTAGCAGCAATAGTCAGTCGATTCCCTTCCGTCTGCGCGATCGCTATGGTGACATTGAAGTGGATCCGACCGGGGCGGATATTGAAACTGTACAGGTCTTAAATGAGTTTCGCCCCGCCAATAATGCCAATCGGCTCTCCTTCGGGGCATTTACCTTGAATATTGGTACCTTGTCCTTCGGCAGTGGCACCACCCTCGGCTACCGCTATCAGGAATGGATTTTGCCCGTGGATCGCTCGGTTTTAGTGGTGGGGACTGCTAGCGACCAGACGGGAACCCTACGGATTGAGCGCCCAACTGCGAAGGGGCAAAAGTTTTTTATTTCCCTGAAGTCGGAAGACAGCCTCACCTCGGGTATGGCTGGAAGCCCCGTACTGAAGTACGGGGAGGAAAGCTCCTTTAGCAACTTTAGTTGTTTTAGGTTATAATAATACTGCGGACAACAGAAACGGCTATTTAAGGCACTGTTAACGGTCGATTGGGGGTGTTGTAAACCACCCCAGAGGCTCGTGGTTGGCTTGCTAACTGCAGGGCTACTAAAAGCTCCCTGCTTTAGCTGGGAGTAGTTTACTCAAGACACCAGTAATACCATTCTTTACACTGGTCTGGGGGCGGTGGCCTGTGGTGGCATCGGAGTGCTACTCATTTTGCTGAGCCTGTTCTAGCGCTTCGCTGAGGGCTAGCCAGTCTCTCAGGCTCAAGGCTTCAGCACGGCTCTCGGGAGGAAGTCCCAGTTCCGCTAAGACCTGACGAACAGCACTCGGATCAACCAGTGATTTTAAGGCATTGGCTAGCATTTTGCGGCGGGTGGCAAACCCCTGCTTCAGCAGCCGCTCTAACCACTGGGGGGAAGTCACCTGAGGTGGCGTTGGGTGAGGCCGTAAACAGATCACCATCGATTCCACTTTTGGGGGTGGCTGAAAGGCGCGCGGGGGAACGGCACAGACAGGTTCACAGGTGGCCAAGAACTGGCTACGTACTGAAAGGGCACCGTAGGCTTTGCTGCCCGGTTTGGCCATGAGGCGATCGCCAATTTCCTTTTGCACGAGGAGGATGAGGCGCTCAAAGGCGGGGGTGCGAGGCTGGCTCAGGGTTCCCAGTAAGTGTTCTAGGAGCGGGCCTGTGATGTTGTAGGGAATATTGGCCACTACTTTGTTACACCCCAAAGCCGCCAGATCAGTGCGCAGGATGTCCCCTTCCATCAGCACGAAGCGATCGCTACGGATCTGCCGCTTCAGGCTTGCACATAAATCGCGATCCAGTTCCACCGCAACCACCGCAACCCCAGCCGCCAACAGGGGACGAGTGAGTGCACCGCGCCCTGGGCCTACTTCAAGGACGCGATCGCCCGGTGTTAAGTGCGCCGCAGCAATCATCTGTGCCAACACCGCTTCACTGCGTAGCCAGTGCTGGCCAAACCGTTTGCGAGGTCGATTCACCTACTGCGGGCCTAACCCCACGGTCGGGGCATACACTGCCTGATCCCCCAGTTCCGCTTCAATGCGCAGCAGGCGGTTGTACTTGGCAACCCGCTCACTGCGGCACAGCGAACCAGTTTTAATTTGCCCTGAGCGAGTCGCCACGGCCAGATCCGCAATGGTGGTGTCTTCGGTTTCACCGGAGCGGTGGCTGATCACCGAGCGGTAGCCACTACGGGTCGCTAAGTCAATGGTTTGCAGCGTTTCAGTGAGTGAGCCAATTTGGTTGAGTTTGATTAAAATGGCATTGGCCACACCGCTGTCAATACCGCGCTTGAGGCGTTTGGGGTTCGTCACAAACAGATCATCCCCCACCAGTTGCACCCGCGTGCCTAACGCTTGGGTGAGGAGCCCCCAATTCTCCCAGTCTTCTTCTTGAAGGCCGTCTTCAATGGAAATAATGGGGTAATTGCTCACTAGTTGCTCATAGTAACTCACTAGCTCAGCGCCACTACGGCTGGCATTGTCAAAGGTATAGCAGCCATCTGTGTAGAACTCGTTAGCGGCAACATCAAGGGCGAGCGCCACTTGCGTACCGGGCGTGTAACCTGCGGTTTCGATCGCTTGCAGCAAAATATCTAGTGCCGCCTGATTCGATTCAAGGTTGGGGGCGAACCCACCTTCATCGCCAACCCCCGTGAGCAGCCCTTTATCCGCCAAGACCTTGTTCAGTGCCGCAAAGACCTCTGCTCCCCAGCGTAACCCTTCGCTAAAGCTAGGAGCGCCAACGGGCATAATCATAAATTCTTGGAAATCAATAGTGTTGGCGGCATGGGCACCCCCGTTAATCACATTCATCATCGGCACCGGCAGCACGTTAGCGAGGGGGCCACCCAAATAGCGATAGAGGGGTTGTCCAAGGTACTCGGCAGCGGCTTTGGCGATCGCCAAGGACACCGCCAAGATGGCGTTGGCACCTAAATTGCTCTTGTTCTCGGTGCCATCTAGCTCCAAAAGGCACTGATCAATCGCGGTCTGATCCAGCGCATTTTGATCCACTAAAGCACTAAGAATCGTGGTTTCAATATTTTCTACGGCGTGCAGCACTCCTTTGCCCCCGTAGCGCTTGGGATCGCCATCGCGCAGTTCGTGGGCTTCAAAACTGCCGGTTGACGCGCCACTAGGAACTTGAGCCAACCCGACCACGCCACAGTCTAGTTCAACTTCTGCTTCTACCGTGGGTCGCCCGCGGGAGTCTAAGATTTCCCGGGCACGAATGGTTGCGATCGCCGTATCCATCATGAGCATTATCCTGAGTATGCAGGTTAGATTTTACTGGTTTCGCACCGCTTTACCCAAGTACAGCCGGTTACGTTGGGGCAAGAATTCCAACTTTTTTTATACAGCTGAGCGCGGGGGCATGCCTTAAGTGCCTATCCCGCAACCACTCCATCGCGGATGACTGTAAAATCTTGTTAAGGAATTTAAGGGATGGTTGCGTTGCTGAATTCAGCCTATTCCTAGGGATCTTGTGTTAAGTAGGCTGCACAGGTTTGCTGAACCAGCGATCGCCCCGCAAAGATAGCAACTTCCCCACAGGCGCTATAAAAACCATGTAAACAGAGGTGAATTTTTTATTAAAAATCACGTACTAGTAGTCTAATGTACATTTTGCCAATCTGTATTAGCCTTAATCTAAGTTATTTCCGATTCCTCATAGAGCCAGTGTTTGCATGAGTAATTTTTCCGATTCCAACGGTCACGCCCCTAACTCCTCTGCTGTTCCACCAACCGATGACCATTGCGATCTCTACATCGAGAGCGATCGCACGGGCATGACGGTGCAAACCCTGAAGCGCGCCTTTGTCGATAACTTGCACTACATCCAGGGCAAAGATGCCACCTTTGCCACCCCCTACGATTATTTCATGGCACTGGCCTACACGGTGCGCGATCGCCTGTTGCACCGCCGCATTAAAACCGCCCAAACCTATTTTGAGCAGGATGCCAAAGTAGTTTATTACCTGTCGGCGGAATTTTTGATCGGGCGGTTATTGCTCAATAACCTCATTAACGTCGGCCTTTACGAGCAAGCCAAACAAGCCATGGCAGAGTTTGGGCTTGACCTGAATGAGCTGATGGAGCGAGAGCCAGAACCTGGCTTGGGCAATGGGGGCTTGGGTCGGCTGGCAGCTTGCTTTTTAGACTCCTTGGCCACCTTGGAAATCCCGGCAGTGGGGTATGGCATTCGCTATGAATACGGCATCTTTGAGCAAGTCATCACCAACGGCTGGCAGCACGAAGTACCCGATAACTGGCTCCGCTTTGGGAACCCGTGGGAAATTGCCCGCCCCGACTACAACGTCGAAGTGAAGTTTGGCGGCCATACAGAAGCCTACACCGATGCTCAAGGCCACTATCGGGTGCGATGGGTGGCAGGCACCACCGTTCTTGGCACCCCCTACGATACCCCCATTTCCGGCTACGGCAAAAATACCGTCAACACCTTGCGGCTGTGGAGTGCCCGCGCTGCCCAAGACTTTAACTTGCAAGTCTTTAATGCCGGGGACTATACCCAAGCGGTTTCGGAGAAAACCTTTAGTGAAAACATCTCCAAAGTTCTGTATCCCAACGACAATACCCCACAAGGGAAGGAACTACGGCTGCGGCAGCAGTATTTCTTTGTCTCGTGCTCACTGCAAGATATTATTCGGCTCTATCTGCGCAAGCACACCAGTTTTGATGCATTCCCCGAAAAAGTTGCCATCCAGCTAAACGATACCCACCCGGCCATTGGGGTGGCGGAATTGATGCGACTGTTGATTGACGAGTATCAACTGACGTGGGAGGAAGCGTGGGACATTACCCAGCGCACCTTTGCTTACACCAACCATACCCTTCTTTCTGAAGCCTTAGAACGCTGGTCTATTGATCTGTTTGGGCGACTGTTGCCGCGTCACCTAGAGATCATTTATGAAATTAACTACCGCTTTCTCAATGAAATCCGTCAGCGATATCCCGGTAATACCGCCCGCTTAGCACGGATGTCTCTGATTGAGGAGGGGCACCCGAAGCAGGTACGCATGGCGCACTTAGCCTGTGTGGGTAGCCATACGGTAAATGGCGTGGCCGAACTTCACACCGAGCTAATTAAACAGGAATTGATGCGGGACTTCTACGAGATGTACCCCGACAAATTCCAAAACAAAACCAATGGCATTACGCCACGGCGCTGGCTCCTCCTGAGCAATCCCCAATTGGCCAAGCTGATTACCGATACCCTCAACAGCGATCGCTGGCTTTACCACCTAGAAGACCTGCGAGGCTTAGAACCCTACGCGACGGATCCGGCGTTCCACGCCAAGTGGCAGAAGATTAAACAGGCCAATAAGGAACGCCTCGCCGACTACATCTGGCGCAACAATCAAATTGAAGTGGATCCCTACTCCTTATTTGACATTCAAATTAAGCGCATCCACGAGTACAAGCGCCAGCACTTGGCCGTGCTGCACATCATTACCCTGTACGAGCAAATTAAGGCCAACCCCAATATTGATATTCAACCGCGCACGTTTATCTTTGGTGGCAAGGCGGCACCCGGCTATTTCATGGCCAAGATGATGATCAAACTGATCAATTCTGTTGCGGCCATGGTGAACCACGACAGCGATGTCAATGGTCGCCTCAAGGTGGTATTCCTGAACAACTATTCGGTGTCTCTGGGGGAAATTGCCTATCCGGCGGCGGATCTCTCAGAGCAGATTTCCACCGCAGGAAAGGAAGCCTCAGGAACCGGCAATATGAAGTTTGCCCTCAACGGTGCGCTCACCATTGGCACCCTAGACGGCGCAAATGTGGAAATTCGCCAAGAAGTCGGGGCTGAAAATTTCTTCCTCTTTGGGTTAACAGCGCAGGAGGTGATGAGCCTCAAAGCGGAAGGCTACAATCCCCGTGACTACTACAACAGCAATCCGTTGCTGAAAAAAGTCATCGACAGCCTCATTTCCGACTATTTTTGCCCGCGGGAGCCGGGGTTATTTGAGCCAATTGTTAGCTCACTGCTCAATGACGATCAATACATGCTCTTGGCGGACTATCAGTCCTATATAGACTGCCATCAGCGGGCAGCGCAGGCCTTCCGTGATAAAGACCGCTGGACCCAGATGTCGATTTTGAATGTGGCGCGCATGGGGAAATTCTCTAGCGATCGCACCATTGCTGAATACTGCAAAGACATCTGGAAGATTGCACCAGTGCCCGTCTCCTTAGATGCGTGTCGGCCTGCCTTCCAGCCTGCACGAACCACACAAACCAGTAGTCTCTAGAGCCAAGCCCGCTGCCCAATCTAGTGAAGTGCTGTTCTTTGCTCTACACTGGACAAGGCTTGAGTAATGAGGAGAACAGCATGGCGGGGATCGGGTCAGCCCTACGGGTCTTTCAAAGCCGCAAGATGGCGGCACTCCTACTGCTGGGCTTTTCGTCCGGCTTGCCGCTGTTTCTCACCAGCCGTACCCTCCAAGCCTGGATGACCGTAGAGGGGGTTGACCTCACGGCGATCGGGCTGTTTAGCTTGGTGGGGCTGCCCTACTCCCTCAAGTTTCTGTGGTCGCCGCTTTTAGATCGCTATACCCTGCCGTTTTTGGGGCGGCGACGGGGCTGGTTGTTACTGATTCAAGGGCTACTGCTGGCGGCGATCGCCCTGATGGGGCTACAGAATCCGAGTGCCAGCTTACGGTTACTGGCGATGAATGCTTTGGCGATTGCGTTTTTAAGTGCCAGCCAAGATATTGCCGTCGATGCCTACCGCGCCGATGTGCTCGATCCCCTTGAAATGGGTGCAGGGGCGGGKATTTWTGTGTTGGGCTATCGAATGGCGCTCCTGATCACCGGATCCGCTGCGTTGATCTTGGCGGATCAACTGCCGTGGCCGCTAGTCTATGGCGTGATGTCGCTATTGATGCTGGTGGGGATGCTGACAACCGTTTGGGCACCGGAGCCTGAAGTACAGCCACCCGCTCCCCGCTCTTTGCGCCAAGCGGTGCTCCAACCCTTTTTAGATTTTTTTCAGCGGTATAGCTGGGGGACGGGGCTGATTATCCTAGGGTTTATTTGTTTGTATCGCTTGGGGGATGCTCTTACGGGGAATATGATGACCCCCTTTCTGCTGCAACAGGGCTTTAGCCAAACAGAAATTGGCGCTGTGCAGGGCGGAATTGGTCTCATTGCCACCATTGTTGGGGCACTGGCTGGGGGGGCTGCTATCAGTCAAATTGGCATTCATCGTGCCCTTTGGGTGATGGGAGGGCTACAGGCCTCTAGTAATGTGTCCTATTTTGTCTTGGCCAATGCGGGTGCAAATCCGGTTGTTATGATTGCTGCCATTAGTATTGATAATTTTTGTGCGGGGCTGGCGATCGCTGCGTTAACAGCACTTTTAATGAGCCTCTGTAACCCCCAATTCAGCGCCACTCAGTATGCACTCCTCTCCAGTTTATTTGCCTTTAGTCGAGATGTTCTGGCCGCTCCTGCCGGGAAAGCAGCGGAACTCATGGGCTGGCCCTTGTTTTTCCTCTTTACGATTGGTGCTGCCCTTCCCGCGCTGCTGCTGTTGCCCTTCTTTGCACCATGGCACCCCAAAGCCGATGTTCCCCGACCCGGCAGTGATGGCTAGCATTCAGGCTGGGCTGGGTGTATCGCTGCCGAGCCGCACAAAACTGCGTCGGGGGCGTTTTTTCCAAGGAATATCCAGCATACCCGTTTGGGAGCGGCCACTACTGATTTTATGCTTCACCTTCACAGGACGGTAGTCTGTGAGAATCCGCAGACTATTGAGTTCTGCTAATAGGGTTGCCCCATTGCTAATGAGCACCGCCAGCACTGGGTGTAGGCTCAAAAATACCCCTGCTAAGACCACACTGACGTTGGGAATAACCACCAAGGCAATGTTTTGGTTAATAATCTCCATGACTTCTTTACTGAGGGCGATCGCCTGAATAATCCCTTCAAGATTATTATTCATCAGTAAAATATCTGCCGTTTGCCGTGCGGCATCACTGCCCTCCGGCAGGGAAATGGAAATGTCGGCGTAGGCCATCGCCGCTGTGTCGTTAAACCCTTCCCCAACGTAGGCCACGACGTTTTCGACATTATTCTTAAACTTCTTGAGAATCTCCACCTTATCTTCTGGCAGGGTATTGGTATAAATTTGGCCAAGACGAAAGCCAGCGGCATAACCAACGGCGTTGGCAACTTCGTGGTGATCCCCTGTCACCATATAGCATTCAATGCCGCGACTTTGCAGATCGGCAATGACACTGGCCGTTTCTGGGCGCACCGGATTGCTGTAAAAAAGGACAGCCACCAGTTCACCATTACAGGCAACGCAAGCAAGGGAGCGATTCCAGAGCACGCCCTCGTGGGAGCGAAGTTCTTCAAGGTCGGCGTCAATATTGTTGTCAGTCATAAACTGGTGTGTGCCCACCAGAATCCGTTGCCCCTCTACCAACCCCATAGCACCGCGCCCGGGTTCATAGCTCCAATCTGAGTACTCGCCCGGCGAGATCCCCCGCGCTTGGGCGTACTCCATCACCGCTAAGGCAAAGGGATGGTTGATGTGCTGCTCAATGGTGCTGAGCCAGTACAGGAGGGTGTCTTCGCTAAGGTGTTCTTTGAGAATTTCCACCCCAGCAATGGTGCCCTTCACTTCCGTGAGAGTGCCGGTTTTATCAAAGACGATAATATTTACCCGCGAGAGTAGCTCAAGGGCACGACCATTGCGCACATACACGCCTACTTGGGGAGCATGGGTCAGGGCGGCCAAAATGGCTGTCGGAATGGTAATGCCAATCCCAGCGCCAAAGTCAAGCTGTAACGGGGCGATCGCTCGGTGAGCATCCAAGGTCAGCCCATACACAAGAGCAGAGACCCCCATGGCCGGTAAGATCGCTTGGTTAGAAATTTCTTCGGCGTAATTTTCAATGCGTGTATCGAGTTGGGGGGCTTGTTTGGCCAGTTGGAGCGTTTTCCCCACTTGGGTATCATTGCCAACGGCCTTAGCAGCAATACAGAGTTGCCCCCGCACCACCAAAGACGAGGCCAGCACCGCCTGCCCCGGTTCACAGGTCAGTAAATCCGACTCACCCGTCAAAAACTGCCGCTGAATCACCGCTGACCCCCAGAGCACCTCGCCATCGACAGGCACTGCCGAGCCAGCCGCCACAATGACGTGATCCCCCACGTGTAACTCACGAATTGAGACGTTACGACGACTACCATCCCGCTCAATCCAGTAGGTGCGCTGCTGATCAAGGGGATCAAACACTTGGGCTTCACCCACCTGTGCTGTCATGTCCCGCAGGCATCCCCCCATTTGGCTCATGAACACCGCTAGCACCGGAGCCATATACTCCCCTTGCAAGGTATGCAAAATCGTCCACAAGGATTCCAGTTGGGTGACGTTGAGATGGCGATGCTCAAGGCTTTCGAGGGCTTCCTGAAATGTGGGCAGAGCAATGATGGTAATGATTGTCGCGACAATTACTGGATAGAACGGAGTTTGCAGTGGCAATAGGGCAACAATGGCTAAGGCAGCCACGGGCAAGGCCATCTTTTGCAAAAAGTAGGCGGTGTTCCATGGGGAATACACCTGCTTGTCAATCGGCAGAATGGTGGGGCTGGGTAAGTCAGGGTCGGCGGCGCGACGGATCAGGGAACTAAACAGGGCAAGGTGACTCTCGCCATCGCTGTTATATTCGATGACAATACAGGCGGCAGCAGCATTGACGCGAATTTGCTGAACAACCTCCTGCTGCACCAACAGGTGCTGAAGTTGGCGCAGGTAGTGCTCGTCATAGCGCAGACGCGGAACCCGCAGCCGCAATCGCCCAGGAAGGTGATGAACCACTTCGTAGGCAATGGTTTGGGGGTCAGGATGAGTAGTGGTCATGGTCATGGGGAATTACCACATCGTCAAGGGAGGATTGGTGGGGTGCTGGCGTACTAATGAGGTCATGAATGTTTTGCTGCATCGTAATGCAGATTGCATCTAATGGTAAATCATTTAAGTCGCGGCCAAAGGGGTTTTCAATTTCAATGCCAATTTCCTCAACGCCAAAGAGGGTAAAGGCAATCAGACCCACCATTGGCCCTGTTAACCACCCTAGATCATCCACCAGTTGGAAGGGTAACAGCAGACAGTACAGCAGTAATAACTGCTTGAGGTGAATGGCGTAGGCCAAGGGGATCGGTGTTTTCAGGATGCGCTCACAACTGCCTAGGGCATCTACAAGCAGCACGAGTAACTCATCCATATAGGTGAGTTGATACAGAGACAACTGACCACAGCGGTGTTGTTGATGCAGATACGATTCTATCCATAGGGCAATGCGCAGCGGCACATTTTGTACCGATTGCAGTTCCCGATATTCGTGAGGGTCAAGGAATGGCTGAAGCTCTACAAAGGTTTCGTGGCGCAGGTGCTGCTTGGTGGCGATCGCAAAGGCGCCCACTAAGTTCACGGCTTTGATTTTGCCTTGGCGATCGGCGGCTGTTTGCTCATCAATGGCCGTCCACATCAAGCGGGTTAAGTTGCGGGAGGCGTTGATGATGTTCCCCCACTGTCGCCGTCCTTCCCAAAACCGCTCGTAGGCGGTGTTGGTACGAAACACAAGGAGTAACCCGAGCACAATAGAGGGGATTAAGCTGCCCAGAACTGGCCAATGCAGATTGACAATGTAAATGTCTGCCGCTGAAATCAACACCCCAAAGGCAACACAAAAAAGGACTTCTGGCAGAATAGCAGGAATGACGGAGCCGCGCAGCCGCAGCGCCAAGCGCAACCAATTTGGATCTAACAATAGCCGCTTAACGGCACTAGGACTGAATTGGCGCAGTTGGTGGTTGGGAGGCAAGTTCAAGCGTAAAAATGAGGTTCGAGGCATACATAATCCTAGAACGGAGTTGCGTTCCCAAACAATTACCTCTTTGGCTGCCACGAAAACTGGGATACGGTTACCGATACTTGGCATGCAACCCTCGAGGATGCGAAAGCACAAGCTGCGTTTGTAATTATCTATCGTTGTGGCGGATGAGTGCGGACGTTCGACCGTATGCCAGAATGGGTGGGAGATTACTTAAGTTGACATCCCCATCGTCGCTACGGCGGGGAATTCCGCGCGTCTTGTTAAGAAAAACCCTGTTAGCCGACAGCGGTTATTATTTATTTACAGGAGAATCGGCCTCATTTATGACTGTTGCAGTACCGGCAATTAAGGAACTCGAACGACTCCACCAGCAGGCGCGCCGCTGGCAAGAACTTTCTCCTCGAGAGCGCATCCCCTATTTGCAGCGCATGAAACACCTTGCTCGCCACCATGCCCAAAGGTGGGTAGAACTGGCCTGCCAGATCAAGGGGATTGACCGCGACTGGGTCGGCGAGGAGTGGACGACTGGACCGCTGGGGTTGATTCTCAAGCTAGACCACTATATCTATGCGCTGCGCCATAACGGTGTGCCGCCGGTGCCCCGCTGGCAAACCACCCCAACCGGACAGCGGGTGGCTCACATTCTGCCCCGCAATTGGCAAGAACGACTGCTGTGGTTTGGGGTCAGCGCTCAGGTGTGGTTACAGCCAGATCAGCCGGCTACCCAAGGCTCTGCCTACCGCAATCCGCCACCGCCGGGCGTTGCCGTGGTTTTAGGGGCAGGGAATATTACATCCCTGTGCTTGGCCGATGCCCTCTACCAACTCTTGGCAGCCAATCGGGTTGCGCTGCTAAAAATGAATCCGCTGCTGGATCCCTTAACAGACTGTTTTCGGCAAGTTTGTGCCCCACTCATTGAAGCGGGCTTTTTAGAGATTGTTACCGGGGATGGCACAGTAGGTGAGCAGCTTTGTCACCATCCCCTGACGCAGCATATTCACATCACCGGTTCCCACCATACCTATAACCGTCTGGTTTGGGGGGGGGCAATCCCAGATTCTCAGCAGCCACGCCTAACCACACCTGTGACTGCAGAGCTGGGAAATGTGACTCCCCTAATGATTGTTCCCGGGGACTGGTCAGCCGCAGAGCTGGACTACCAAGCGCGGCAGGTGGCGAGTGCTCTGGTTCATAATGCTAGCTTTAACTGCATCGCCGCCCAAATTGTTGTCACTTCTCGGGAATGGCCACAGCGGCTAGCCTTTTTGAGTGCCCTGAAGCAGCACTTGCAGGCTATCCCGCCACGCCCGGCCTACTATCCGGGGGCGATCGCCCGCTACGAGTCCTTTTTAGCGGAGTATCCCCAAGCTACAGTGCTCTCCCCCAAGCAGCCAGGCACGATTCCTTGGACCTTGATTGAAGGGCTAGACCCCACGGCTAACCCACGCATTTTTCAAGAAGAAGTCTTCTGCGGGCTACTGGCAGAGGTACAACTGCCGAGTAGGAATGCCCGCGACTTCTTAGCGATGGCGGTGCCCTTTGTCAATGAGCAGCTTTGGGGGACGCTGGGGTGCACTGTGATTATTGATCCGCGCACGGAGGCGCAGGAAGCAGATGCCTTTAACCAAGCGATTGCTCAACTGCGCTATGGTTCTATTGCGATCAATGCGTGGGTCTCCCTTGGGAATGGTTTGGGGTGTACCCCTTGGGGTGCGTTTCCCGGCCATACGCCTGCCGACATTGGTTCTGGGGTGGGGGTGGTTCACAACAGCTTTTTGTTTGATTACCCTGAAAAAGCTGTCATCCGCGCTCCTTTTCGGTTACCTGTAACCCCACCGTGGTTCTATGGTCACCGTAGGCTACCCGAACTGGCACAGGCAGTCATGGATATTTATACCAGTGGTAATCCCCTGAGCTGGTTCATGGTATGTTATTTCGCTTTAGGAAGCGTACATTAAGCCCCTGAGCGATCGCCCTGTCAGTCTATGGGCGTTGCACAATATCAGTATGATGCTTGGTCGGCCAGTGTATCTCAAGCGTTTAAGCCTGCGCCATTTTCGTAACTACCCTGAGCAAACGGTCTCCTTTACCGCGGCTAAAACGATTTTGCTGGGGGACAATGCCCAAGGGAAGTCCAACCTGCTGGAAGCGGTGGAATGGCTGGCCACCTTGCAGTCCCACCGTACCCCCCGCGATCGCGATTTGATTCAGCATGGCCACACCACTGCCCAGATGACGGCAGAGGTGGAACGGCAGGGGATTCCCCTTGAGTTAACGGGGGTGCTACGGCAGGGGGGAGGACGCAGCCTGCGGGTCAATGGCTGTACGGTGCGGCGCACCCTTGATTTTTTAGGCCAGTTGAATGTGGTGGAGTTTTCCTGTTTAGACCTCGACCTTGTGCGGGGAACCCCAGCGCTGCGGCGCTCATGGCTGGATCGCATTCTTGTGCAACTTGAACCGGTCTATAGTCAACTGCTCCAGAGCTATCAAAAAACTCTGCGGCAGCGCAATGCTCTGCTTAAGCAGGGCACAGGAATAGATGAAGGGTTATGGCAGGCTTGGAACCAGCAGCTTGCCGTCACAGGAACGCGGATGATGCGCCGTCGCCAGCGACTCATTGAGCGCTTAGCTCCCTTGGCTAGCCACTGGCATCAGGTCTTAAGTGGCGATCGCGAGGTGCTCACCCTTAGCTACCACAGCCATGTGCCCATTGCTGACCCCAGTCCCGAAGCAATGTTGGTCAGGTTTATGGAGCGTTTGGCAGAGCGCCGCTCGTTGGAACTCATCCACAAAACCACGCTGGTGGGCCCCCACCGTGATGATGTGGGGTTTGACCTCAACCATCAGCCAGCTCGTCAGTACGCCTCCCAAGGACAGCAGCGAACCCTAGTATTGGCGCTGAAACTGGCGGAGTTAGCTCTTGTGGAAGCTGTGGTTGGGGAGTCCCCCCTGTTGCTGCTGGATGATGTACTGGCAGAGTTAGACCTCTATCGTCAGCAGATTTTGCTAGAGGTGATGGGCGATCGCTACCAGACCCTGATCACCACAACCCACTTGACCCCCTTTGCCACTCCTTGGCGCTCCGATGCCCAGGTGCTTAAGGTGGCGGGGGGGCAGATTGCAGCCGTTGCTGGCACTGCTGTTGAAACCAGTAGCTAATTTGCGCGATCTCTAGCTCGGCGACGGTGACATTGGCGCTGGCGGCAATGATTCGCAGTTGCTTCAGGGCACTGATGAGAATCTGACCATACCACGTCATAAAACCCGCTTGTCGTTCTTCTTCTGCTTGCAGACGGGGATCTTTGGCAATGCAGTCATAGATCTGTGCCTCGGTGAGGTCGTCTAGGGGGCGATCGCCCACCGCTGCCTTGAGATAACGTAGGGTATAAACCGCAACCCGGATGGCAAAGCGATCCGCTGCGGGGAGCAGCAGTTGATCAATCCCTTGGCACTCGCTCACACTGAGGAGACTATCCGGGTCTATCATGGGTTGGCGGCTAAAAAGGCTTGCAGGCGATCGCCCACGGTGGAGCGCAGGCTGGGATGACACACCACCAACGGCTGCCAGTGCTGCACATCGGCTCGATTATAGCGGGGAACTTCGCCATTGGCATAGGTAAAGGCACCGCCCGCCTCCTGCATAATTAAATCCGGGGCAGCCAAGTCCCAATCTTTGGGGGCACTGCGACCGGTAAGGTTCACATAAAGATCGGCCTGTCCTTGACAAATAGTCGCGGTTTTGCAGCCCATGCTGCCCATGGGAATTTGCTGAACCCGGCCAAGGGTGCTTAAAAAGGCTCGTAGGCGATCGCCCCCATGGGAGCGGCTTATCACCACCCGCAACGGTTCCTGTGAAGCAGGGGGAGCAACCGTCAAGCGAGTACAGCCATGGCGGGTTTCCCGATAGGTGCCCGCGCCAGTAATCGCCGTAAAAAGAACCTCCTGCTCCGGCCACACCACCGCCGCCACACAGGGGCGCTGCTCATGCACCAAGGCAACGTGGATTGCATACTCCCCCGTCTGCTGCAGAAAGTCGTAGGTGCCATCGAGGGGGTCAATGATCCACTGGTAGGGCTGGGGCAGCGGCTGCCCGGGCTGGTAGGTCTCCTCCGTGAGGTAGCCAAACATCGTCTCTGGAAAATCGCGCTGGAGAGCGTGGCGCAAAAAAGCATCGATGGTTTGATCGGCAATCGTGACCGGATCGCCCCCCTTATCGGCAACCGCCAAATCCTGCACATGGCGGTAAAACTGACGCAACTGCTCTAGGGCTTGCCAGAGCACGGGGCGCAGTGTGGCTAAAACACGATGAAAATCAAGAGACTCAGACACTCAAGCCGCCTCAACGGATAGACCACGGGGAATGGCCGCAATTAGGGTGCGGGTATAGGGGTGCTGTGGCTGGGCATAGATCGCTTCTGCCTCGCCCATTTCCACAATTTCGCCATTGTACATAACCATGAGGCGATCGCTCATAAACTTGACCACATTCAGATCGTGGGAAATAAACAGATAGGTCAGCCCCAATTCCTGCTGCAGCTCCTTGAGTAGGTTGAGCACCTGCGCTTGCACCGACACATCCAGCGCCGACACCGACTCATCACAGACAATAAACTCAGGGTTCAGAGCAAGGGCACGGGCAATACAAATGCGCTGCCGCTGCCCACCGGAAAATTCGTGGGGATAGCGCCGCTGTGCTGCTGGGTCAATGCCTACCCGTGCCAGTAAGGTAGCGACCCGTTCTTGGCGCTGTTGTTTCGAGGGTGGCCGTCTGTGAATCACCATCGGTTCAGCTACCAAAGCACCAATGGTCATGCGTGGGTCGAGGGAGCTATAGGGGTCTTGAAAAATGAGTTGCATCCGCTGCCGTAGCGGGCGCAGTTGTCGAGGCCGCAGGTGCGTAATGTTGCGATCGCCAAACCAAATCTGCCCTTGGCTGGCGGGTACCAGACGCAGCAGGGCGCGCCCTAAGGTGGTTTTGCCACAGCCGGATTCCCCAACTAAGCCGAGGGTTTCTCCCCGGTGAATCGTAAACGACACATCCCGCAGCGCCTTGACGTATTGTTGCTTACCCTGCCCAGGATACTGCACCCAAAGATGCTCCACCCGCACCAAGGGAGGCTGAGCCGCCAATTGAGCTAAACGCGCCTGCTGCGCCGCGGCGGAGACAAGGGCTAAGGGGGGTGGAGTCTGGCTCATAAAATCAGCCACCGTTGGCAAAATAGCTAGGCGTTGCTCCAAGCGAGGGCGACAGGCCAGCAGGCCTCTGGTGTAGGGATGCTGAGGTGCCCGGAATACCTCGGCAACAGCACCCGCTTCCACAATTTGGCCACGGTACATCACCACCACCTGATCCGCCAAATCCGCGACAAGATTCAAATCATGGGTTACAAAAATCAGCGAGAGATGGTACTGCTGCCGTAACTCCCGCAACAGTTGCAAAATTGCTGCCTGTACCGTCACATCCAACGCCGTGGTGGGTTCATCGGCAATGAGCAGGGCTGGTTCTGCGGCGATCGCCATCGCAATCATCACCCGCTGGATCTGCCCCCCCGAGAGTTGATGGGGATACCGTTGCAAAAAGCGGTGCCGTTGATCTAGTGGGTCTTCAGGCTTAAGCAACTGCACCTGTTCAAGGAGGGCGATCGCCCGTTGCTGTACCTGCTGGCGGGGGAGTCGCTGCTGCGGATCAATGGCCTCTGCCAATTGAAAGCCAATAGTGTAAACCGGATTGAGGGAACTCATGGGTTCCTGGAACACCATACTGATCCGGCACCCCCGGATCTGTTGCATTTGTCGTTCTGAGCACGCCAAAAGATCGATCGCCCCCCCGTTTGGCTCCGGCTGAAACCAAGCACACCCCTGCGTCACCCGACCGGGGGGCAACAGTAACCGCAGCAGAGCCATACAGGTTACCGACTTTCCCGATCCCGACTCCCCGACAATGCCAAGGGTTTGCCCACGCTCTAGGGAAAACGACACCCCATCCACTGCCCGCACCGATTGCCCGACCTGTGGAAAATCAACGGTTAACTTGTCAACCTGTAAAAGTGGTGCAGACATTACGCAGACAAGATTCAAGATTAAGGAGTACAGCCAATTCCAGATAATCCTAGAATAGATGGGGTTTCCACATACGTCTATGGAACTTGCCTTTTTGGGGGTAGGGTTCCTGCTGGGGATAGGAGTCTGGCTCTGGCAGCGAACTCATCTACAGCGGCAGCTAGAAGCGATCCTTGCGCAATACAATGTCCATCCCCTCAGGTCGTCCCTTCCTCAGCGGGTGCAAACGGCGCTGGCCCAGCAGGCGATCGCCCAGCAACATTGCCTCAGTCAAATAGAGCAGTGTCAAGCCATCCTTGATGCGGCTCCCGTCGCCTATCTCGAAGTGGATGCTGCCAACCGTATTGTTTTCTGTAATCAACAGGCGCGTTCCCTCTTTCGACTCAGCACCCCCCACGGACGGCTGTTGCTAGAGCTAGTGCGCTCCTACGAGCTGGACTGCTTGATTGAAGAGGTACGGGAGCAAAATGCCATCACCGAGAAAGAATGGCTGTACGGATTTTTAACCCCAACAGGGCAAACCCGACGCAAACCCCTGCGGGGGCGGGGAATTCCCATTGCGGAGGCACATGTTGGGATTTTTCTGGAGGATCGCGRGGAGGTGACCCGCCTGCGGGATGAGCGCGATCGCTGGGCAACGGATGTCGCCCATGAACTCAAAACCCCCCTCACCTCCCTGCGCTTGGTGGCCGAAACCCTGCAACAGCGAGTTCCAGAGCCACTGCGAGATTGGGTCGATCGCCTCCTCGACGAAATTATTCGCCTCAGTTTACTAGTGCAGGAGTTGCTCGATCTCAACCGTCTTGCCCATACCCCCCTCAGTGAGATTGAGCGCCACTCCCTTGATCTGGTGCAAGTGATACACACTGCTTGGCAATCCCTTGCGCCCCTTGCCCAACATAAACAGATTGACCACACCTACACCGGCCCCGCCCAGCTCCCCTACTATGGCAACGAGGCACAACTGTTGCGGCTATTGGTCAACCTTTACGATAACAGCATCAAGTACTGTGGCCGTGGCGACCATGTGATGACGCGGCTGCTCCAAGCTAGCAGCGAAAGTCACTACCTATGCTTGGAAATTATTGATACTGGCAATGGGTTTCCCAGCAAGGATTTACCCTACATCTTCGATCGCTTCTACCGCGGCCAGTCACGGCGACATCGCCTAGTTCAACCGGCCACCGGCGATGTGACAACCGTTGCCCCCATTGGCAGTGGCAGTGGCTTGGGGCTGGCGATCGCCCGCCAAATTGTCGAGTGCCATGGCGGCTACATACAAGCAGCCAATCATCCTGAGTACGGTGGGGCGTGGCTACGCATTTATTTACCCATCACTAGCGAGGCTGGCACTGCCGCCCTCTAGGGTTTTTGCTACCCAGCGATTGCGCCCAGCAGCTTTTGCCTCGTACAGGCACTGATCCGCAAGCGCTAGTAGATCTGTCGGCGACAGCCCAGATTGGGGGATCGTTGTGGCAATGCCAAAACTGGCCGTCAGTGATGATCCAACTGTACTTTTCTCATGGTGAATGGCGAGGTCACGCAGCGCAGCCTGGATCTTTTTGACGATACAGATGGCACCCTCGAGATCGGTATTGGGCAAGAGCAAAACAAATTCTTCACCCCCATAGCGGGCAACCATATCCCCTGCGCGCTGCAGATGCTTTTCCAATAAGCGCGCCACCTGTTTAAGAACCTCATCCCCCTGCAGGTGGCCGTAGAAATCGTTATAGGCCTTAAAGCAGTCAATATCGATCATGATGAGGCTCAACGGCTGCTGCTCGCGCTGGCAGCGCCGCCACTCTTTGGGAAACAGATCATCAAAGCAGCGGCGATTGCCAATATCTGTGAGGCCATCGAGATAGATCATCTGCTGGAGGTTGGTGTTGCTGACTTCCAACGACTGATACATTTCTGCCTGCTGTAAAGCGACAGCTAACGGCTCAGCAATGCGCTGCAACAAAAAGACGTCTTCCCGCGTCCAAAGGCGAGGAGCACGGCACTGGTGTACAATCAACAGACCCCAAAGATCTCGACCACGCAACAGGGGGACAACCAAGTTAGCTTGGACGTTGAAGCTCAAAAGCATATTGCGGTGGCAGTCCATGATTTGTGCCTGTTGCACATCGCTGATCACTAATGTGCGGCCTTCTAAAAAGCGCTGAGCAGTGCCTTTAGTAAAGCAGGGATCGTGGATCAGCTGGCCGAGGATAGAGTACTGAGGCGCGGAGAGCGCTTCGACCTCAACCACACCAGCGCCATCAGCTAAAAAGCGGTAAATGAGGACACGATCGCTCAGGAGCAATTGCTGAATACTGGTGACGGCTCGCTGCAAAATATCTGCCAAGTTAATCGTTTGGCGGATATCTTGAATAATGGTGCTGACGATCAGCTCGCGCTCTAAGGCTGTTTTGAGGCGCTCTTCCGTACGCTTTTGCTCTGAGACATCCAGCAACACACCGTGAAAGCTGCGATTCTCTGGGTGAAACTGCCCGCGATCGTTGAGCCAGCGAAAGCGGCCATCGTGGTGCTGAATGCGATAGGTGGTGTTGTAGGAGCGCTGTTGAGCCATGGCCTGTTCAATCTCGCGCTCGGCCATAACCCGATCCTCCGGAGGAATCAAGGTCTGAAATGAGGGTAAATCTTGGGGGAAATAACCGGTGAGTTGATAAATATGATCGCTGACGTAGCTAAAACGCCAAAGGTTGTTGTCACTTCGACAATACAGAGCGACGGGCAAGTAGCTCATCAGGGTGTTGTAGCGCTGTTCACTTTCAGTAATAGCCGCTGTAATGGCTTGCTGCTGAGACAGTTGCCAGCGCAGCTCTGCCGTAGCTTTATTCAGCTCTTGCGTCAGAACCTGAATCAAACTCTCGGCTTCTGCAATGTCAATGGCAGCGAGAATATTACTCTGGGTAACAATCCCCACCATTGCCCCTTGCTCATCCACAACCACCACGCGGCGGATGTGGTGTTCCTTGAGCAGATGATTCACCTGCCAAAGATTCTGATACGGCTGTACCGTCAACACCGGCTGGGACATTGCCGTGGCCACCGTTCCCTCTAGCTTGCCGCCTGAGCGGCACAGAACCTCAAAAATATCCTTTTCGGTAATAATGCCACGGGGGCGGCCATTGACAGCGTCAGGAATCACCAGACTTGTAATCCCCCGCTCAGCCATGAGTGTGGCTGCCTCCTTCAGGGAGGCCTCAGCGCTAATGGTGGCCACCTCTTTGACCATGACATCGGCAACTGGCTTAATCCGCAGCAAGTCAATGGCGCGCAAACTATTGCGGAAGGCTTGGCGGGTCAGTATCCCCTCCACACGGCCACTGTTATTGACAATAGGCAGTGCATCTACGCCCAGATGGCGAAACTTTCCCAAAACGGTCAAAGGGTGATCGAGATCACTGAGGTGGAGGCAATAGTCTTGAGGCAGCATAAGGGTTGCTGCCGTGATGCGTTCTAGATCAGTGCCTTCTCCTACAGCACGTACCACTTCCCGCTGGGTAATCAAGCCGCAAAACTGACCCTGCTCTTCGACCACTAATCCTCGTCCTTGATTGCTGCTCAACCCTGCAATAATTTCAGCCAAGGAACCCGTAGGGGCAATAGTGACGCCATGTGGCTGAACTAATGTTTGCAAACTTAGGGTTGGATTGAATCGTTCCATGCGCTATAGTCTAAGCACTAATTCTAGTGTCCCACTTAACTTAGACTTAATCAATTTCAATAATAAATTTATTAAGATTCATGACTTTCTTTAAGGATTTGCACAGCTTTCTTGAGCAGCGTCTGGAGGACGTTATTCGTGCTAACCCGCAACTTGAACTCAACCTCCTGCTCATGGAGCTAGACGATCAAGAGCGACAAACCCAAGACCTTTACCTGAAGTTGCAGCAAGAGGTGCATGAATGCGAGCAGCAAATTCTCAATCTGGTTAGCGAGATTCGTCGCTGGCGCGATCGCATTCAAACCGCAACGGCAGCTCATCGACCTGACTTAGTGAAGGTTGCTCAGCAGCGGGAAGCCCAACTACGGCAACGGGGGCAAGAGCTTTGGACACAGCGCCTCAATGCTCTTAATCAACTGCCGGCGACTGAACAACTGCTCGCTAAGATTCGCGATCGCCGTCAGGAATTGCAGCGTCGGGTACCTCGTGCTAGCACACCGCCTCCCTCCCCGCCACCGTTTACCGGCTCCAACTCGCCAAGTGATCCCCTAGAGGCAGAATTCCATCGCTTAGAACTCCAAACAGCCCTTGAGGAATTGAAGCGTTCGATGGGACTCTAGCTGCTGCCCATAGGGCTGAAAACGTGCTGATAGGTCTCTAGGGAAGCTTAAGGTCAACCATTGATGACGGCAAATACTGGCTAGATCGTATAAGTATTTTAGATACCTTACTCCCCTAGAATTACGAAAACGATACGGACACAGGGGTAAATGCAGCGACCAAGACAAGAGTTTTCCCCTAGTATCTTAATTGGAGCGCATACGCTCCCTGCCTTTTCCACAACACGAGAGGACAACATTCATGGCAACCTACAAAGTAACGCTTGTCCGTCCTGATGGTGAAACGACCATTGATGTGCCTGAGGACGAGTACATTTTAGATGTCGCTGAAGAGCAAGGCTTAGATCTCCCGTTCTCCTGTCGTGCAGGAGCGTGCTCGACCTGTGCTGGCAAACTATTGGAAGGGGAAGTGGATCAATCCGATCAATCGTTCCTTGATGACGATCAAATTGAAAAAGGGTTTGTGCTCACCTGTGTTGCTTACCCGCGTTCGGACTGCAAAATCCTCACCCACCAGGAAGAAGAACTTTACTAAAAAACATTGAAACGGTAACGGTGATTGGGGTGGTCGAGGCGATCGCCCCTTTTGCTTGCAAAAGAGCGTAGTACGATCAGTGCGCCCGCGAGCTTGAGCTGAGGTTGTAAGATAATGGTAGTATCCCCACCTACCTATGTTTTCTGATATTCCCCCCACCAGCGACCTCGTTATTCGTCCCCTTGCTTACCGCGATATTGATGTGGTTGAGCAATGGCTGAGTCAGCAGGGTGTTCATGAGCAGCCGTTTGGTAAACACACTCTGCTACCCCAGTCGATGACGGCACCGCTACAGCGTTTGCAGTGGCTCACAGGTACAGCCAAGCAACGTATTTACGTTGCCGAGCGTGGCAACAAGCTATTGGGGGTGGCGCAGGTGGCGCCCTTTAATGAAAACCGCACCACATGGCAAGTACAGCAGTTGGCGGCGACAGAGTTTACTGAAGTGGGCACCCAGCTTCTGCGGCATTGCTTTAGTAGCATTCTGGAAGCCCGCACATGGATGCTAGAAATTAACATTGAGCATCAGGATGCCTTGGCACTCTACCGTCACAATGGCTTTCAGCCCCTTGCGCAGTTAACCTATTGGCAAATTTCTAGCACGCAGCTGGCTCAGCTTGCCCAGCAAACTCCCAGCTTGCCCAACCTGCTGAAGGTGACCAATGCGGATGCACCACTGTTGTACCAACTGGATACGGCATCAATGCCTGCCTTGGTGCGACAAGTTTTTGATCGCCGTAGCCGAGATTTCAGAATCAGTCTGACGGACTGGCTTCAGGACAGTTTTGCTAGTTGGATCGCCCAAGCTCACGCCAGCCGTGCCTACGTTTTTGAGCCTCAACGGAAGGCGGCGATCGCCGCCTATACCTTGTATGCCTGCCAAGATGGTCGATCGCCCCATTGGCTAGAATTGACTGTGCACCCTGCCTATACGTGGCTCTATCCAGAGCTATTTGCGCATCTTGCCCGCGTGCTGCAACCCTACGCACCTGCCCCCTTAGTACTGGTTTCAACGGATTACCAACCTGAACGCGAAGCCTATCTTGAACAGTGCGCAGACCCGATTCGCCACAGTTTAATGATGTCCCGTTCTGTGTGGCATAAGGTACGCGAGGTACGCTCGACTCTCCCAGAAGGCTTAACCCTCTCGGAAGTGCTGCAAGGGTTACAAACTCACCACCGTCCTCAGCCCGGACGCATGAGCACCAAGGAGGGGATGCAGGTCTATTATCAAGAACCCGATCAAGGTAACGGATAATGGGTTTGCAGGTAGGCAATGGCACTGGCGCGATCGCTCACTAGGCCATCAAGGGTGGCAGCTTGGAGTGCCCTCAACATCTGCCGTAGTTGCGGGCCGCGTTGATAGCCCAAGGCTTGAAGGTCGTGGCCATTGAGGAGGCTTTTTTGCAGCCGCCACTGCCACAAATAGTCCCGTAGCAGTTCAACACGGTGGGGGTCAGGCTCGCTATGCAGTTGTGCCGCTAACAAAACGACCAGCGGCAGCGGGTAGCTCTCTAAACAGTGGTAATAATCACTTAAACGAGCACTTGCTGCGAGGATGGCTTGCCACTGTTGGCGCAGCGCCGGTAAGTCCTGTAGCCACCGAATAGCATCTTCACTGAGTTGCAGTTGCCGGGCGATCGCCACAGCAGTGGGAGCATTAATAATTAAGGCCAATAATAAGAGTTGCCAGAGGGGAACAGTTTGCCATTTTTGTTTTTGCGGGAGTTGCGGCCACCACTGCCACACCAGTTGCAAACGAGCACGAGCCGCGTCATCAAAACAGACGTGCCGATCTAAGCACTGGAGTGCTCCCAGTTCCGCCAGCAGGGTAAGGGCGCGATCGCCAGCAAAGGCCTCCCCAGGAGCGACAGGCAGTTCTAATATATGGCGCAGTTCATTGCGGAGGCGGCTTTGGAGAGAGGGTCGTTTGCTAGCAGCGCGATCGTCCCCCTCAAACACCCCGCTGGTGAGGGCATACTCAATATACTGCCGGGTTTGGGATTCTAGCTCAAACCCCAGCCGCACCGCAAACCGCACCGCCCGGAAGATGCGCGTCGGATCCTCAATAAAGCTATTGGGGTGCAACACACGGATTAAGCGCTGCTCTAGATCCTCGCGCCCACCAAAAAAATCTAGCACTTCACCGTGGCGGGGGGCACTAAGGCGCAACGCTAGGGCATTAATCGTAAAGTCACGGCGGTAGAGGTCTTGGCGAATCGAACTGGCGGCCACTTCCGGATGCGCTGCCGGATAGGGATAAAACTCACTGCGGGCGGTGGCAATATCCACGGCAAAGCCAGCCAAATCAGAGTGCTTTGGCCAGTGCAGGGCAGCGGTTTGAAACTGACCATAGACCTGGAGCACCGTCTCACGGTAGAGATCATGGAGAGCTTGGGCTAGGTGCACCCCCGCCGCCTCGTCCTGCTGTACCCCATCCACCACTAAATCAAATTCACGGGTGGGTACCGCCTCCGACCCTTGGGCGATCGCCAGCAATAAATCCCGCACGGCTCCGCCGACAAGATACAGTTGCCAGCCTCGATCCTTAGCAATGTTGGCCGCCCGCTGCAGTAGCGCCCACAGTCGCGAGGGCAACCGCTGCTGCAACGCCTCGTAAAGATTCAGTGTCGGCAGCGGGCACACCGTTTCGGTCTCCACCGTCAGAGCATAGAGATGGCGCAACACATCGGTGCGGGTGACAATTCCTAAAAGGTTGCCCTTAGGGGTCATCACCGGCAATCGCCCAATATCATACTTCACCATCAAGGCTTGAATCTCTGGCAACGTGGTATCGGGGGTAATGGTGCGCACGGGTGCCTTCATATAGCCTTTGACTGGCGCGTGGGCAAAGCCGTGGTGCAGGGCAATATCCAAATCTCGCCGCGAAATAATGCCCACCAGTGTCCCTGTGGCATCAACGACCGATAACCCCGAATGACCATAGCGCAGCAATACCCGATGGGCATCTGCAATGGGGGTGTCTGGCCGCACGGTACGCACGGGGGACGACATCAGTTCTACGGCAGTGGGAGGATGCGGCACCTGCTGACAAAGACTGTGATACACCTCTTTAAGCACCTGCTCCGGGGTCTCTGTGATCACGGTAGCAGCGGCGGCTTGGGCGTGCCCTCCCCCTCCCAAAGCAGCAAGACTGTAGGCCACATTCACTCCCGGAATTTGACTGCGGGCAATCACTGCCAGATGGTTGTGGCGATAGGCATGGCCGAGGAGGATTGCATCGCACTCACTTAAATCCGCAAGTTGAGTCACGAGCCGCGACAACCCGGGGAGATAGGATGCCGTTGCCAGCAATACCCAACCTAGGCGATAGCCGTGGAAATCCTCTTGGTGCAAGTGTTCCCATGCTTCTCGTAGGAGGGGCTGTAAGTCTTCACTTAGCCCCGCCTCACTATAGGTGGCGATCGCTCGTTGATTGGCACCCTGACTCAGCAGCCAAGCTAATGCTTGCACGTCCCGCACCGTCGTTTGCTCAAAAGTAAGAGAACCCGTATCCGCATGAATTCCCAGAGCCAGCACCGTGGCCTCAGTGGGGGTTAAGGCAAGGTTGGCAGCCTGTAGCTGCTCAGCAATAATTGTACTGGTGGCACCCACTGGCTCTAGGTACAGGGTAGTAGCGGCAATATCCCCGGACAGCTCCACGTGGTGATCGTAAATCGTAATCTTTACCTGCGGTTGATCCAGCCATAGAGCGGCTTGTCCCMACTGCTTGCGCCATTGGGTATCCACAATCCACAGTTGACGTAACTGGGTTGGGTCCACAGCTCGCGCTTCAATCAGAGGATATTCGTCACGGTGGTAGGCCAAGAATTCACCAATTTTGGGATGGGTACCTCCTGTTAAAACAATTTTTGTGCCCGGATAAAGCCGTGAGAGACCCACCGCTGCCCCTAGGGTGTCAAAATCAGCAATTTGATGGCACAGCACCAGATCCATAACATGCCCTAAAAAACTGCAAACTGATATTAGCGGGGTGAAAACGTGAAAAGCCTACCCCACACTGGCAAAACTGATCCGCCGGAGCAGACAATGTTCCTAGGGCACTAAGGATACCTGCATAGATCCTAGCGCGGCAACAAAGTTGACATCCTCCCCGCCGCAAGCGGACGGAGTTTTTCGCTCACATTCGATAAATCTTTTTATTAATTTTTGTTAATATTCATCGTAGCTGAAACTATTCTAGGCACTTCGGGTACCTTAGGAGGCAAATCTCCTTAGACTGACATCAGTGTTGTTGGGGTTCCACCTCTTCAATGACCCCCACCTAGCATCCGCCGAGGTGGGGGAGTGACCGGAGATAACCCGGTCGTAGCTGCGAATAGGCCACCAAGGTTAGTACGGCAACACTTCCGGTTGCTTCTCTAAATCGGATTATCTGTAAGGCCCTGGAATCTCAGGGAGTGGGTTCAGCCCAGAAACACCGTGCTAACTGGCTTAAGAGACCTGTAGTTTTGGAATTATCTTCCATGCAACGCATCCCCGTCCAAAACCCTGATGGTACTCCCGCCATGCCCACCAAGCGCAGTCGCGCGCAGCGATGGGTAGAGCAAGGCAGAGCAACATGGGTAAAAACAAATCTCCGCCTTAAGGCCGTGCGCCTGAACGCCGAACCATCGGGTCGTAAGACTCCACCCATGGTGGTTGGAGTCGATCCCGGCAAACTCTATTCAGGGATTGCCGTTCAATCCGCTCAAGCGACATTATTCCAGTCCCACCTAGAACTCCCCTACCCCAAGGTGCGGGCACGGATGGATAATCGCAGAATGCTACGGCGTTCTCGCCGCAGTCGGCGGATTCATCGAGAGTTACCTTTTCAATTACGGAATCATCGCCAAAAGCGATTTAATAACCATCGCGCCACGGGTATTTTAGTCAGTTGCCCGCAGAGATTGTCAGTCAGTGGGGCATTTAACCCCGCTGCCTGACGCTTGTTTCCTCCGCCACCTGCGGTGCGAGGTGGGGGTTTCCACAAGGAGTTTTTGATGAAAATTGGCGAATTATTGCTCAAAGCTGCCCTGATCAACACTGGACAACTGCAAGTAGTGCTAATGGAGAAAGACATTTATGCTAACTTGCGGCTAGGGGACATCATTTCCCTGCATGGTTGGGTTGCCCAAGAGACGATTGACTTCTTTGTGGAGGAATGGCCGCAGCTTATCCAAGCCAAAGAAAAAAAACCACTGGGGTTCTATCTCCAGCGTGCAGCTTTACTCACAGAGGCACAAATTCAACAGATTCTTAAAGATCAGTGGCAAGCCAGTTACCGCTTTGGTGCCCTTGCGGTCTTAAATGGCTGGTTAAAGCAAGAAACTATCAATTTCTTCCTTCAACGCATTAACCCTAATGCCCTCAAAGAAAGCACGCGGATTGAAAAAGCAACCCTATCGGATATATCTCGCGTCAGAGTGCCTAAGGTGCCCCGCTCAAAGCAAATGTTGACTGACGAGCTTCAGCGGCAACTCATTGACCCAGAAGATTTAGCAGATATAGATATCAACCTTGATGACGTTACGTGGCTGAATTAGCGCAGCAGCGGCGGGGKGTTACTCATTCGACAGAGCAACTAAGGCTTGGAGTTTAGCCCAGGCTGCACCGCTAGCAAGAATGGCTTTGGCGTGATCCACACCTTGCCACCAGTCGTTTACTGCCCCAGCAACGTAGAGTGCCAAGGCGGCATTAAGAGCCACGACATCTGTTTGGGCTGCACTGCCATTGCCCTGCAAAACAGCCTCTAGAATTGCGCGATTTGTGCTGACATCGCCTCCTGCAAGTTCTGAAAGGTCAGCCTGCCGTAGCCCCAAGGCTTGGGGGTCTAGCACCTCTTGCTGTAGGGAGTCTTGGGGGCTTGTAAACATGACCATATCGGTCATATTGCCAAGGGTGGCCTCATCAACCCCTTCCCGACCATAGAGGACAATTCCCCGCTGACAGCCTAGTTGTTGCAAGGCACCGGCCATGGCTTCCAAATAGCGATCGCTAAACACACCAATGACTTGACCCGTAGGATGCAGTGGGTTGACCAAGGGGCCAAGGAGGTTGAAGACGGTGCGAATTTTCAGGGTACGGCGCAGCGGGGCAACGGCCTTCATGGCGGGATGCCAGCCGGGGGCAAATAGAAATGTAATCCCTACCTCCTGCAACAACCTCTGGGGATCGGGGTGGGCAAGGTTCACGCCCAACGCTTCCAGAACATCTGCCGACCCGACGCGGCTCGAAACGGAACGGTTGCCGTGCTTAGCCACCTTCACGCCTGCCGCTGCCACCACAAAGGCAACGGCTGTCGAAATATTAAAGGTGCCCGCGCGATCGCCACCGGTGCCACAGGTATCAATGAGGGGAACGCCCAAATTAATGGGCTGACCGGTTGATTGCTGGAGGAGCACACTGGCCATCCCCGTGAGCTCAGGCACCGTCAGCCCCTTAAATTGTAGTGCCGTTAGAATTGCTCCCCCAAGCGCCTCAGGAATGTCGCCTTTTAGCCACCCCTCCATTAACTGCACAGCTTGCTCTTGGCTAAGAGCCTGCCGATCCAGTAGTTGTTGCAGAAGTTCTGGCCACATGAAGACATTGAGGCGTAGAAATTTATAGGAGATTAATTAGGCTGCTGCTGCTGCTGCCGCTGGCGAGACTGCCAATAGTGCATTGGTAAGCACAGGAGCGAGGAGAACGTCAGCAAAAAGGCCAACAGTGCCGTAATTTTGCACATCTGACCTAGATCAGTGCCTTCTAATGGTACAGCGATCTGGAGGCCGGTGGCACCAMAATAGACGAGCCAATAGACAAAAATCATTCGCCATAGGGTTTCACCATAGGCTTGCTGAGGGGAACAGCCCTGCAGTGGGTGCTGTTTGCTCTGCTGCTGAGCCTCGTGGAGGAGCCAACTCAGACCAATCAGAGCGGCGATCGCCGACACAACTAACATGACAACAGACCACTGACTCACCACTAACATTGCACCATTTAACTCCCACAAATGTATGTACCGTCCTTTAGTCTAGGGGAGTTGTTTATAAGCTATGACAAATGCTTACAATTTGAAATTTTTACATCAACATAATTTACAAACTGGTTCTAAATTAAGGTGAGCCATCACAGCATCAGTCAGCCGATCCAGTTGTCGGTCTCGCTCCGTTGCATAGTCAGGGATCGCTGTGGGCAACGGGGGCAACTGTCGCCGCGATCGCAGCTGATTGAGCCAGTGGCGCCGCCATGAACCATTTTCAAAAAGACCATGGAGATACGTTCCCCAGAGGGTTCGTGCGGTATTGACGCACCCTAGCTCTGGCGTTTCAAACAGCATCTGCCAGTCGCCTACGGTGGCAGTATAGGTACTTTGGCCGTGATGAATTTCATAGCCATGAATGGGTGTGTCACTCGGAAAAACGAGGGAACGGGTCTGCCGCTGTTGCGTGATTTTCTTGGGGGTCAGGTGCGTCTGTAGTGGCATTAATCCTAGCCCCGCGTGCACGCCTTGGCATCCTTCTAGCCCCTCCGGGTCGGCGATCGTCTCACCGAGTAATTGCCAACCGCCACAGATTCCCAAAATGGTGCCCCCCTGAGCCGCATACTCCTGTAGTTGTTGCACCATCCCCGTCTCACGCAGTACCTGCAAGTCGGCAATGGTGGTTTTTGTCCCCGGGACGATCACCGCATCGGGGTTCCCTAAGGGGTCAGACGGCGAACAAAACCGCAGACTCACCGTAGGCTCTGCCAACAGCGGATCAACGTCGGTAAAATTGGCGATCCGCGGCAGGCGCACAACCGTAATTTGAAGATCGGCAGCGCGCTGCGGGCGTGGATCCAATAGATCGAGGGAATCCTCCGCTGGGTGGTGCAGATTCAGCCAAGGGATCACCCCTAAAACCGGTACACCCGTTGTCTCCTCGAGCCACTTCAAGCCCGACTCCAGCAGCGATCGCTGACCGCGAAACTTATTAATGACTACCCCCCGAATCAACGCCCGCTCATCAGGGTCAAGGAGCATCAGGGTTCCCACAATGTGGGCAAACACACCGCCACGGTCAATATCTGCCACTAGGATTGTTGGCGCCTTTAGGTACTTGGCCACTCGCATATTCGTGAGATCGCGATGCTTTAGGTTCACTTCCGCCGGGGAACCCGCTCCCTCACAGACAATCCAGTCAAAGCGCTCCTGTAACTCTCTCAAGGCCGTGGTAATGGCCTGCCAGCCCCGATCAAAATAATCTCGGTAATAGTTGGCTGCCTCAGTGACGCCAGCACTGTGACCATTGAGAATCACCTGGGAGGTCATGTTGCCTTGGGGCTTCAGCAAAATTGGATTCATTGCCACTTCCGGTTCAACCCCCGCTGCCCAAGCCTGTACTGCTTGGGCATAGCCAATTTCGCCGCCCTCGCTAGTCACGTAGGCATTCAAGGCCATATTTTGCCCCTTAAAGGGAGTCACCCGGCAGCCGTGCTGTGCTAACCAGCGACAGAGCACCGCCGTCAGTAACGATTTTCCGGCATGGGACGTGGTGCCCACGATCATTAACGCCTGTGCTGCCATCATTGCCCCAAAAGGAACGCCGCTGTAACCTGAATCAATGATCCCAAAATCCAGTAAGGTTGATGCAGTAGTTGACGAGTCACTCGCGATTCATGACGGCCTCAAAATCCACAAAACGCCCCCTGCCCCTTGCAGCGCAATTCTTGAAACTGGTCGGCATCATTCTCCTACTCACGTTTTTTGTGGAGTGGGGACTTCTTTTTGTCTCCCCCCAGTTTAGTAATAATCAGTGGCAACTGACGGTCGTCAACCAGTTTATTGAGCGCGGTGCCACCCCTCTCATTGGCTTTGTTTTTATTTATACTGGCTTTTGGATCCAAACGGTCTCTGGAAACGCCCCTCAAGTAGATCCTAGCCAGTCCGCCCTGAAAGACTGGCGGTTTTGGGTATTTGTTCTCTCTAGTTTGCTGGGGCTCCTTTGCCTGTTGGGGATTCCGCTTTACCTCTCCATTACAGGGCAAATTACTGAGCAGGCAGTCAATCAGATCAATCAAGAAGCCGCCCAAGCTGAGATCCGTGTTGATCAAGAGCAGCAGCAAATAAAACAACTCGCCAGCAGTGGTCAATTGGAGCAAGTTTTACAAAGTGGTCAACTGCCTGCCGAGCAAAAAGCGCTTCTCCAGCAGTTGAAAAATGATCCGCAAGCCCTCGATCGCCAAGCGGGTCAAGCTCGAGAGCGCATCCGTTCTCAGCAGCAAGAAGCAGTGGAGCGGGCGCAACAGGAAGCCCTCATCAACCGTCTAAGGGTGAGTATTCGCAGCTTTTTGTTAGCCATTGGCTTTATTACCATTGGTTGGAGCGGCCTGCGGGAACAACGTTAAGTTTTTGCCATGGGTTGTGTGGGTTGGCTGGCCAATCTCGCTACAATTCCCTAGAAGCAGGCCATGGCAGAGGAGTGAAGTATGGTCTATTTAGTATTTTTGTGGCGATCGCTGACCCGTGCTGGTGGCCTCAGTGTGCTGATGACGCTCTTGCTCTCCTCAGCGGCTTGGGCAATTGAGCTACGGGTGGCCATCCTTGAAGGGGTTCGTCAAGTTACCATTAGCAGCTCTACCCCGGCTCAGTTACGGGACGATGCGGGTCGCACTATTGCGGTTTCTCCCCAGCAATCTGTGGCCGCAGTCTTTACCGGTAGCAGCGTTCAGGCAGCGGGGATCCAAGGCCGACAATTGCTCCTTGAACCACGGGACACCGGTTTAGTGCGGGTGGGCGATCGCTGGTATCGGGGGCGGTTGCAGATCCTGAGCACCAGCCGCGGTTTGTTGGTGATTAACCTTGTTGACCTTGAAGACTACCTCCCCAGTGTTGTCGGCAAGGAAATGTACCCTTCATGGCCACAGGAGGCTCTAAAAGCCCAAGCGGTTGCCTCCCGTTCCTTTGCCCTGTTTCGGTGCGATCGCGAACGGCGGCGTCCGGGTACCCTCTACGATGTGGGTGCCACAGTGACCCATCAGGTCTATCCTGGTGTGAGTTCARAAACCGCCAGTACCCTCGCAGCAGTGGCGGCTACTCGTCATCAAGTCCTCACCTATGGCGGKCAAGTTATTGAAGCTGTCTTTCATGCTGCGTCGGGGGGGCATACGGAGGATTCTGAGTACGTTTGGCAAAAACCTGTGCCCTACCTACGTGGCACCCCTGATTTTGATCAGGTGTCCCCTAACTTTCAGTGGACTGTTCGCTTCACAGCGGCACAACTGCGCCAGCGCATTCCCGGTATTGGCACCATTGTTGGCTTCCGCCCCCTACAAACCAGTCCCCAAGGACGGATTATTTCCATGCAAGTGGTGGGGACAGCGGGTAGCCGTACTATTTCTGGCAATGAGTTGAGACGTGCTCTGGGGTTGCGCAGTACCCTCCTCACGGTTGCCCCTGAGTATGGGAATGTGGCCAGCCAAGCGGGACAAAGTGTGCCCGTTGCCTTTACGATTACAGGACGCGGTCATGGGCATGGCTTGGGGATGAGCCAGTGGGGTGCTTACGGTATGGCATTGCAGGGCTATACCTACGATCAAATTTTGGGGCATTATTACCAAGGGGTGACCCTCAGCGAAATCAGTAACGCTGGGCGTTGAGGCTGCTGGTTACCTCGTCTATACTCCCAGTGCAAGGCAGGAGACAGCAGCTATGGGCTTGACACTTTACTTTTTACGCCATGGTCAAACCAGTTTTAGCCGTGCTAATGCATTCTGCGGTGAACTGGATCCCCCGCTCACGGAGGCGGGGACTGCCATGGCGGCAGCCTTTGCCAGCGCCTATGCCGAACTGCCTTGGCAGGCAGTGTTTGCCAGCCCGATGCTGCGAACCCGTGCAACTGCTCAGTTCCTCTGCGATCGCCTCGGGTTACAGATGCAACTGCGGGATGGCCTACGGGAAATTTACTACGGCCAGTGGGAAGGATTATCCACCCAAGAGGTTAACGAGCGGTTCCACGATGACTACGTGAGTTGGCTCTCGGATCCGGGCTGGAATGCCCCGACGGGTGGCGAGCGCGGTATTGATATTTATTACCGTAGCAATGCCGTGCTACTGGAAATTGAGCGTCAATATCCGAGTGGCAACATCCTGATCGTGTCCCACAAAGCCACTATTCGGATCATGCTGTGCGGCTTGCTGGGGATTGATGTTGGGCGGTTTCGCGATCGCATTGCTGCGCCGGTGGCCAGTGTGAGTATTGTGGAGTACACAGCTCGCGGCCCATTATTACTCGCCCTTGCGGAGCGATCGCACCTGCCAGCCCATTTGCGGGAGCTACCCGGAACGTGATGTCCCCGCAGCAAACCTTGTTGGGACAGCGCGGCGCTTCCTAGCTAGTCGCTTGGAGATCTCAACAGTCGCCGTAATAGCTGCTGTGGTCAAAGTCGGTCTGATCACAACAACTCCCTTGCAGGTTGGCATGGCGAAAATTGGCCCAGCGGCAAACAGCATGGCTAAGATTGGCATTCACAAACAGTGCTCTGGCAAAATACCCCTTGGTTAGCCCTGCATAGGTGAGGCTGGCTCCCTGAAAGTTACAGCGATAGGCATACACGCCTTCAAGGGAGGCATAGTCAAGTTGGGCAAAACGCAAGGTGGCATCGTTGAGGCTCGCAGCCACCAGTTGCCCACCTTTGAAGTCCGCTGCGGTCGCTTGGGCAAAACTGAGATCCGCATCCCGAAAATTGGCTTCACGGCAGTCCGCTTGCTCGAGAATAGCCCATGCCAAGTCGGCGTGCTGAAACTGTGCCTGTTGCAAATTGACCAAGCGCAGAATGGCCCGCTGACAGGTGCTGCGATCGCCCACGGCTCGGTAAAACAACGCCCCCGTACAGTCTGCCTCTTCTAGATTTGCCGCGTGTAAGTCTGCGCCATAGAAATTGGCGTAGCAAAGAGTTGCCCGCCGCAGGTTAACCAAGCGCAGTACACTATGGCTAAAGTTACACCCCCGCAGATCATAGCCGCCTAAATCTAACCCCGTGAGATTCACCTCACTCAGATCAACGCTAAGCTGGGGATAGGACTGCCGCCACTGATTCCAATGGTGGCGACCCGCCCGCAGGCAACCGTACAGCCACTCCCTTGATGCCATTGCTATCGGCTTACCGATCATCTATCCCTCCGCAAGACACCTTCGCGCAGCACGCACAGGATGTCAATTTGGATACAGTATTCTTTGGTTTTCGTTATCATGACGTGAAATTTGATAGAATTTCATCTATAGTAGTTTTACTGCTGTCTGCAGCACATCCAACAGTTGGGTCTCTCTGTTGGAGGTCCTATAGATCAATCATGCTATTAGTCGTAATCACTTTGCTGAGGAAAGGAGAGTGGGTTTGAAACAGGCAACCCTACATCAGCTTAAGGTGTTTGAGGTCACTGCTCGCCACGGAAGTTTTACTCGCGCTGCGGAGGAACTTTTTCTGACCCAGCCCACGGTTTCAATTCAGATGAAGCAGTTGACCCGTGCTGTCGGTATGCCCTTGTTTGAGCAGGTGGGTAAACGCCTTTACCTCACGGAAGCGGGTAAGGAACTCTTAGCCACCTGTCAAGACATCTTTGAGCGCTTAGATCGCTTTGAAATGGCGGTTGCCAACCYCAAGGGGTTGAAGCAGGGGCACCTGCGCCTCTGTGTTATTACCACAGCCAAATATGTCATCCCCCGCTTGCTGGGGCCATTTTGCCAGCGCTATCCGGGGATTGACGTTGCCCTGACGGTCACAAACCACGAACAGGTGGTAGAGCGTATTCGTGGGAATATGGATGATCTCTATATTCCCAGCTATCCTCCCGACAACGTCGATGTAGAGTGTCACCCTTTTTTAGATAATCCCCTAGTGGTGGTTGCCCCCAGTCAACACCGCCTGAGTCAGCGCCATGGCATTTCCATCCACGATCTTGAAGGCGAACCGTTTATTATGCGCGAGCAAGGGTCGGGGACGCGCCAAGCGGTGGAAAAACTCTTTGCCCAGCACGGGGTGTCGATCAATATCCGCTTAGAACTGGGCAGTAATGAGTCTATTAAACAGGCGATCGCCGGGGGACTAGGAATTTCGGTGTTGTCCCATCACTGCCTTGCTCTTGACCGCGAGTCCAGTCAGTTGACTATTCTTGATGTTGAGCACTTTCCGATTCAACGCCACTGGCACATTGTCTATCCAGCTGGGAAACAGCTTTCAGTGGTTGCCCAAGCCTTTTTTGACTACGTTTCTACGGAAGGGCGCGAGATGATTGAGTCTAGTTTGAGTTATCCACCACTGCCCCAAACGACGAAGGAACTCAACCCTGTCTAGCCATGGCTGCCCTGCGCTACCGTTGTGCGCCTGATCCGCCAACAGCGGCCGATCGCACCCTATTATTGCTCCACGGCTGGGGTGCCAATGCCGCAGACCTGTTACCCCTTGCGTCTGTGCTCGCCCCCACCTATCAAGCCTATGCGGCGGACGCTCCCTTTCCCCACCCCTACGTTACGGAGGGGCGGATGTGGTACGACCTCAGTCAGCACGACGGTGCCTCGGAGTCCTTGCTACTCGACGATCGGGCAACGGATTTAGCCACTAGTGAAGCAATGCTCTCACAGTGGTTTGAGGAACTGCCCATTGACCTCAGCCGCACAATTCTGGCCGGGTTTTCCCAGGGGGGTGCCCTCACCCTTTCACTGGGGTTACAGTTCCCCTTTGCCGGCTTAATTGTCTTTAGTGGCTATCTTGTGCGCCCCCCCACACCGCGATCGCCCTGTCCACCTGTACTGATGATTCATGGCACTGCGGATCCGGTGGTACCCTTTGCCATCGCCCAAGCCAGTTACCGCCACTTAGCCGCTGCCAATGTTCCGGTTCGCTTCCATCCCCTCCCCATGGGTCACGAGATTAATCCGGCGGCGATCGCCCTCGCCCAAAGCTTTATTGCCTGCCACTGAGAATTGCCCCCTCAACGGTTGCCTTGACGTGCCACTTCGAGGGAATAAGCGATGGCGGCTAAAGTACTGTTACCTAGAAAGTACTGTTACCTAGACAGATAAAAATTTTTAGTTTTATACTATTTTTTATAGGAGTGATGTGGGCGGGCTAAAACCCCTCCGCTTTAGCGAGGGGATACAGCCAACTCAGGGGGCTTTAGCCCTCTCTATGTGTTAAACTAGAGACGTGGAAAGTAGGCGTATCAACTACGCGAAGAAACATCCTAGTACGGAAAAATCCCGGCAAGTAAGTCACTACCGCTTTAGCGGCAAGCCTAAACCACTGCAAGCAATGGCAGGATGTTGAGCGTATCGAATTGGCTAGTGTTGAAAAGCGCGAAACCACGAACCGAAACATAAACGTAGTCCCAATAGCGGAAATGCTTGAGGTGAGTAGGGGGTCTTTGACTGCCCCCACCCGCATTAAGTTGTGGGTGACAGCTCAAGGGAAAAGCGAAGCAACGCGGCTTCAGCCCGTTGCGTAGCATCCTTTGGGAATCCCCTCTCTTTCAAGGAGGGGAGAAGTCAAATCCTCTATAAGTGCTGGCTCATTTGCGGAGCGCCCTTTAGATGACGTACTGCTTGGGAATTCTCACCACATCGGGGTTAGTGATGGCGGCAGACTCTCGCACCAATGCGGGAGTGGATTATATTTCCACCTATCAAAAACTCTTTGACTTTTCGGTGCCCGGTGAGCGGGTGATTGTCATTTGTACAGCGGGCAATCTCTCGATTACTCAAGAAGTATTGACGCTGATCCGCCGCGATCTGAAGGGGCAGTTAGAGCATAGCCTGAATACCCTACCCAATATGTACGAAGTGGTGCGCTATGTGGGCAGCAAGCTGCGGGAGGTAAGCGATACCCATCGGCCATGGTTAAGCAAGGACAACATTGACCACCAGTGTACATTTTTGGTAGGGGGGCAAATTCGCGGTGAAGAGCCGTTTTTATACCTCATTTACAGCCAAGGCAATTTCCTGCAAGCCACTCCAGAAACCCCATTCCTCCAAATTGGTGAAACCAAGTATGGCAAACCAATTCTAGACCGGACACTGCGGTTCGACACACCAGTGGATGCCGCGGCAAAGTATGCCTTGCTGTCCTTAGACTCAACCATGAAATCGAATATTTCGGTGGGGCCGCCCCTCGATTTGATTATGTACCGTACCAATAGCTTTGAAATTGGCCACCGCGCAGAATTTGTGTTGGGGGATCCCTTTTTGGTGAAGGTGCGCAAGTTTTGGGAAGCGTCTTTGCGGCGTGCCTTTGAGGAGATGCCAGACATCGAGTGGAATCGCTGTCATTCGTCTCCCTCGTCGTCGATGGTGTTACCTGTCCCGGATGCGATCGCGACGGATTAGGAGCGCGCGTACCCATGGATACAGGGTTGGCACAACAAATTGCGGCATTGGGTCTGGGGCATATTCGGCGGCATCTTTTCCTGTGTGCGGATCAAACAAAGCCGCTTTGCTGCTCTAAGGAGGTGGGGCTAGCGGCGTGGGACTATCTGAAGCAACGCCTAAAAGACTTGGAACTAGATCAACCCCAGTCCGAGGGGTGTATTTTCCGCACTAAGGCGAATTGTTTACGGGTGTGTCGGCAGGGGCCGATTCTGGTGGTCTATCCCGATGGGGTGTGGTACCACTCCGCAACCCCTGAGGTGATTGAGCGGGTGATTCAGGAGCATGTGCTGGGGGGGCAAATCGTCCAAGAGTATCTGCTGGTGTCACCTGAGCGCGAAACAGGAGGCGATCGCCCCACCAATAGCCCTGATGGGTGATGCGAACGGGGGTGCCTTCTTGCAGCTGACCTGAATCACTCTGGTGCTGCTGGGGGTCAAAGGGGACAATGGCTCCCACCTCACCAATAGGCGTCACACCCCACTGGTCTAGTAGCTGAAAGATGGGTTTGACAAGGGGCAAGATGCGCTGGGCAGGGGCAGCCGGGTTTTGGGTGGCCGCATGAGCTGCCGTGGGCCAAAAGCGCAAAAACGGCTCTAGGGTGTGCAGGGCACGGTACTGGAGGTCAGCCTCGATCGCCGGGGCATCGTAGAGCCACTGCCAAAAGGCTAAAGGAGACAGTGACAAGATTCGGGCAAGGTGCTCAAGGGTCTCAAGGCGCAGCCGTTGCAGATCCCCAACCCAGATGGCATGGCTTTGGGCACGGGTAAAACCATAGCGGCGCAGATGACTTTTGCAGGTAATGCCAAGGCTGGCAAGACGGGACTGGAGTTTGCTCGCAGGGTGCATAGTTACATGAGTCGCTGACCGCTGTGATCATCAAAGAAATGCAGGTGCGCTGGGTCGGGGTGCAGGTACAGGCGATCGCCGCGGCCAATGGCATGGTGGCCACTGAGCCGCACTCGCCATGGGGTTGCACTTTGCTCGAGGCGAACCGTCAGCCCTGTTTCGTGGCCGAGGGATTCGACGAAAGCAACCTCAACCGCAATGGCTGATTCAGTAGCGGTTCCTAAGCGTAAATGTTCAGGGCGGATGCCGAGCCACACTTGCCTTTCGCGGCAGGCACCGAAGAGAGCCTGCTGTTGTTGTGTGAGGGGATACTGCCATCCGTTGGCTTGGATGCCAGTCGCCGTTACGGTCACCGGTAAAAAGTTCATGGGAGGAGAGCCAATAAACTCAGCAACAAAGCGGTTGGCGGGTTGTTGATACAGGTCAAGGGGAGCAGCAATTTGCTGAATTTTGCCTTGATTGAGCACGACGATGCGATCGCCCATGGTCATGGCCTCGGTTTGATCATGGGTGACATAGAGAGTGGTGACCCCTAGCTGCTGCTGGAGTTGAACAATTTGGCCACGGGTTTCGGTGCGCAGCTTCGCATCCAAATTGGAGAGGGGCTCATCCATTAAAAAAACCTGCGGATTGCGGGCCATGGCTCGCCCCAGTGCCACCCGCTGTTTCTGACCGCCGGAGAGTTGTTTGGGGTAGCGCCACAGCAAATGGTCAATTTGCAACATCTGGGCAATGGTGACGACCCGCTGATGGATCGCACGCTCCCGGGCAAAGGAACATTGCAATCCCTTGGGCAGTGGGCGGGTCCAGCGGGTGAGGGTGGCCTCAAGCGGGGCAGGCAGGAGACTGCCGACATTGATTTGGGGGCTGCGACGCAGGCCAAACGCTAAATTGTCATAGACCGTCAGGTGGGGGTAGAGGGCATAACTTTGAAAGACCATGGCAATGTCGCGGGCTTTGGGAGGTAGGCCATTGACGATGCGATCGCCCACCCAGATGGTTCCCTGCGTCGGCTGATCTAAGCCAGCAATTAAGCGCAGTAACGTACTTTTGCCGCAGCCAGACGGCCCCACCAATACTAAGAACTCCCCGGCGGCGATCGTGAGATCAATACTGTCAAGAACGGTGACCTCACCGCCCCGCTGCGGATCGCGATACATTTTTGTTAGTTGTTCAAGCCGTACACCACTCACGATCGCTATCCTTCTTTGACCATGCGGGCAATCGTTTCCGCCCGTAGGTAGGGGTCAGGGCCAAAGGGTAGAATCTCATAGACGTCATTTTCTGGCAAGCGCATGAGTTGCACGGAGTCCTCCTCCCGGTAAATGACATAGACCCCCGGCGGCCACGTCTTGGCACTGCGAACCGGCACTGGCACATCGCGGCGCTCCTCCCCCGCGCAGGCCAGCCGCACCACAGTAGTCTTTGGCCGGTAAACAACCTGCTCCTCACCGGTTTGGCGATCGCGAGTGCGCTTAAACAAGAAGCGATCGAGCGCCCGCGGCAGAATTTCTGTTTCTGTGCCCCCAAGCTCTAAATTGAGATCAAGGAGCTGATCCTCTAGGGTGTATTCAATGATCTGCGGTTCTGGCCTTAATGGTTGTGAATGCACTTCCGTTGCTTCAGCAGTGGCGGTGGTTGCTGGCTTCACCTTTTGGACAATCTGGCTGATGTATTCCAAGTCCACTGTTGTTACTTTTTTGAAGGTGACAAACCATGAGAGCAAGCTCAGGGCGATCGCCGGCTCAAGGGCAGTGATAAAGCCGTCCAAATCCAGATCATCCAGCCGAATCGCCCTCAGGGCAGCCTCGGTCTGACCCAGTACAACTGCTTCATCAAGGACGGTTAATTGCTTCAGGCTACTATAGAGCAAACGCAGATCAATCGTTTCTTGACTGCCCTGGGTAGAAATGCGGTAGGTAATGTCGTAGAGCCAATCTAGCGTGACAATATCATGGCTGAGCATCCATAGGGCAACGTTAAACGCCGTTTGGGGAAAGGCCGCTTGGGCAATACTCTTGACAATCACTTGGGCGCGATCGCGGCTTAGCAGGGCAAGCAGCGCATCCTGCTTCTCAGCCTTGGTTGTGAGAGCACCATAACCAAGGAGGGCATTAAATAGCTCTTGGTCGCTGGGGAGCAACCGCACGGCAGCCGGGGGAGTCATATGCAATAGGTTACCCAAACGCTCCGAAGAATATAGCTGGTTAATTACACTCTTCCTCGCTTCGCCCAGAAGAGGATGCCTCAGGGGTTTACTCCAATATGGAATTAGGTTGTTACGCCTATCACGCAATCAATCGCTGATCTTTTTTGCTCAAGTAACTCGCTGTTGTAAAAAGGGAGTAAGTTTATTTTACCGTCAAACCGCCAGCCTAAGACAGCTAAGCGACAAGCTCCAAATCCCCCTAAAAAGCTTGATGAATTCCCTATGGCCGATGCTTCCATTCACACCCAGTTCGGATATTTTTTTAAGCACGGTCAAACCACAAGACCTTAATCACGCTACCACCCACTAGCGTCACCAGCCCCACAATGAAGGCCCATAACCTTGCATCAGTAGTTTTCTGCTGACTGCGTAGCTCAGTAATATCCTCCCCTTGCATCAGTAGTTTTCTGCTGACTGCGTAGCTCAGTAATATCCTCCCGCAGTTCCGAGCGTAACGCCTCCACCTTGTCATCTAACACCTTGATGTCGGCCTTCAGTTCAGTCCTGACCCCGTTGATTTCAGCCCTAACCGTCTTGAATTGCTCATCGGTTCTGGCAATATGCACATCTAGCTTCTTATAGAAAATGGAGGGCACGGGAACCAGATAAACCCCCTTGCTTCAGGTCGGGGATACAGAATGGTTCCCGCGCCGCTGCAAAGCGGCAGAGTTGATCAACTCTGGCACTCCTCGATATAGCGCTTAACGGTTTGAGCCGACACATGGCCACAGGTTCCCCAATAAAACGACCTGGCCCAAAGCGGATCTTTTTGGTAGAGCTGCTTCAGCCAGGGAAACTCCATCCTAAGATGCCGTGAACTGTAGCCTTTCAGGATGTTCACGACTTGAGACGCTGACATTCTAAG
>NZ_JAKLTV010000014.1:0-24634 GCF_022698185.1 Synechococcus sp. PCC 6717
CTTCCGATCTAAAGATTGGAAAGATGGAACCTTTCAACTCGATTGGTTAGTTAAGCATAACTCGGACGATAGAGCCAGATGGTATGCAGTTATTATAGATGCCGATTTACGTGAATAGCAACCGTATGAGAGAAGATGGCATACAGCTAAAATCGACTCGTCGTTGCACGTATCAGTCAGGACATCACTTTGTCTWMTGTCAAGACTGATTCTGCCTACTGCCGTAGGCGCGGGAACCGTTCTGTATCCCCGTCGGGAACGAGCGAGGTTTTATCCGGTTCCCGAACCCTCCGGTTTCTATAAGGGAATTACGTAAACTGCTGGCTCAGCATTAGGGGATTGTGAACCGTGATTTTCTTCTTGTGAATTGAAATCATATTTTGATCGCGCAGTTCCCCCAGCAAACGAGTTACGGTGACGCGGGTGGAGCCAATCGCCTCGGCGATCGCCTGATGGGAGAGCTTCAGATCAACTGTCACGCCAGCACTGGTGGGGATGCCAAAATCGCGGCAGAGGATGAGTAAAAAACTCACTAGCCGTGACCCCATATCACGGTGGGCAAGGGTTTCAATCATCATTTCTGTCTGTAAAATCCGTGACGATAACCCCTGAATCATAAACATGGGCAGGGAGGGGTCTTCGTGCATAGCTTTTTCCACCTGTTCAAKGGGAACCGCCAGCAACTCCACACTGGTAAAGGCAACGGCATGGTAAAACCGATCCGAGCGGGTACCCGTAATCAGGGACAGGACGCCAAATACGGTATTCTCCCGCAGCAGCGCCACGGTAATTTCTTCCCCCGCCTCATAGACCCGTGAGAGTTTAACGGCACCTTTGAGCAAAAAATAGACCTTTTCCGCTGGATCCCCCGGAAAGAAAATTGTTTTCCCCCGCTCATAGGTTTCAGTTGTGGCAGGAAAAARCCCACTAGCCATGTGGCGAAAGACGGTTGCTAATGGTTGTTCTCTATTCATGACCTACTGTGGCTGTTCGATCCAAGGTAGTGGTTCAGTTGCCTGAGCCTCCCCCGCGTGTGGCATAACGTTCCTGAAAACAAAACTACACTACCGTTTGCGGAGAGTTTAGCTTTGAGAGATTAGTTAAACGGATTCAGGGGCACTTTTTTGTATCATGACACACATTTTTCCGAGAGAATTAACGGTGGCCGTCTCAGATAGTACAGTAGTGCCCCTACCAGTGGTAGCACGGTCCACCACCGCCACGGGCGATCGCCCATAGCGCGTCGCGCCCAATCATCCGGCAACAGGAGCGGAAACAACAGGGATAGCAGGCAAAAGTCAAGGGTCATGACGTGAATAAAGCGGCTAGAGCGCCATTGCTGCCAAAAGTCGGCCCACTCACCCCAAAGGAGGCCATAGCCGAGAAGTACCATCACTAGAAGTGATAAAAGGATAGCGGTTCCCCGCCACTCCCAGAGTTTGAGACCCTTGTCCAAGGTGCCGATCACCCGTGGATTGGGTTGGCGCAGCGCAAGGTAGGGCAAGAGGGCAAAGGCACCCACAAGAAAACTAGCAGCCACAAACGGCCATGCTGGGAACCGTTGACCGCGGCCATCCACTGCCAAAATGCCAGCGTAGAGAAGAGGCCATACCCCCATCAAATTAAAGAGGCTAACAATCAAGGGGTTAATGCCCTGCCAGTCGCCAAGCGCCAAGCGCTGAATCAGCTCCCATGTCTCGGGGCGATCGGGGGGGGCTAAGAACATACTGTAGAGGATAAGGCTGAGCCACAGTGCCCCTAAAAAGAAACGGTACCAAGAGGACACGAGCAAACTTGACAGGGTGGAGGGTAACGAGTTGTTCAATTCTGGCCTGTGTTCAACGAGACGCTAGAGTGTCCCGCAGTAGGGGATAGTCTTCACTAGTATATTAAAGAATTGTTTCCGGCGTGCAGACACAACAATAGACTTGAGACTCAGTAAACTGTCCCAAGCCTATGCTCAAAGAAACGTTGGTGCAGCCGCTCTAGTACGCCAAGCCCATACTGCGGGTGGTTTCAGCGCCCAGATAAACACGGATGCTTAAGAAATCGGTGGGGCAGGCGGTTTCGCACCGCTTWCAACCAACACAGTCTTCGGTGCGGGGGGAGGAGGCAATTTGCCCAGCTTTACAACCATCCCAAGGCACCATTTCCAGCACATCGGTGGGGCAGGCCCGCACACACTGGGTGCAGCCAATGCAAGTGTCGTAAATTTTTACAGTGTGAGCCATGTAATAACCGCTCCTAAACGATCAGGATACAGGGGTTGCCCTGCGGATGCCGTGCACCAAGGTACTCCCCACGGGACGACAGTAAGGGCAGTCTGGAGATAAATACCGAGAATTAGGATACCGCAGTGGCTGTAGTCTAAGTTGAGGAGCAGCAACAAACTTCAAAGAATGTAACTTTTTTGTAAAGTCTTATGAGGACTCCCCATTATGTCTCAGGTGCATCTTAAGGATTACGAGCAAGCTCAGCTAAACGTCATTCGCCGCTGGCTTGCCCATGATGAAGCAGGCATGGCACACCTTACCGCCGAGCGCCTTTTGCTCAACCTTCAACAAGTGCAGGGCTAGCAGATGCGTTTAGGGGAGAAAAGAGGAGGGCAGGGTATAATTTGGGTAGCAGCCTTGCTCTCTAGGCATGATGCAGGAGGGGTTATGCCAACCGTACAACACTATTCCCACGAGTTTATTAATCAATTGACCCCCCAAGACGTAGCCGCCCTAGCGCAGCGACTAGAGGAGGACGACTACGACACTCCCTTTGCTGCTTTAGAGGATTGGCATCTCTTGCGCTCCTTGGCATTTCAGCGGCCAGAACTTGCAGAACCGTACCTATACCTTCTTGATTTAGAAGCCTTTGACGAGTCCTAAGGTTGCCCCCCATTTACTGGTGGGGGTGGGCGGTGGTATTGCTGCCTACAAAATCTGTGATGTTATTTCCACCCAAGTAAAAGCGGGTTGGAGTGTTTCAGCAATTTTGTCAGAAACTGCTGCCCACTTTGTTACGCCTCTCACCCTATCGACCCTCTGTCGGCGGTCTGTTCTTACGGATGCTGATTTTTGGCACCCCCAAGCGCCCCGGCCACTGCACATTGAGTTAGCGGAAACGGCCACGTTGCTGCTCATTGCCCCGTTGACGGCGAATACCCTTGCTAAATTAGCCTATGGCTTGGCAGATACCCTGCTGACGAGTACAGTGCTGGCCTCCAACATGCCTATCCTCGTGGCACCGGCGATGAATACCCGCATGTGGGAGCAGCCCACTGTGCAAGCCCACTGGCAGCAGTTACAGCAGCAGCCTCGCTACCATTGCTTACCCCCAACCCACGGCCGCCTTGCCTGTGATAGCGTTGGCATGGGCCGCATGGCTGAGACGAGCGAGATTATTGCCTACCTTGATTCCTTGGCGCACACCCACGGCCAGCGAGACCTCAGTGGCAAGCACTTACTGATTACCGCAGGGGGCACCCGCGAATACTTGGATGCAGTGCGCTTTATCGGCAACCCAGCCACTGGCAAGATGGGGTTAGCGTTAGCGCGCGCAGCGGTACATCGGGGGGCACGGGTCACGCTGGTTCACGGCATCCTCAGTGAACCAGTGCCACCGCAGGTCACGGCCATTGCTGCTGAAACAAGTGAGCAACTGCAAGCGGCGGTGATGCAGGTGTGGCCAACGGCAGATTGGCTGGTGATGGCCGCAGCGGTAGGGGATGTCCGCCCCGCCACCCAGTACGCTGGCAAATTACCGAAGGCGCAGCTACCGACGGCGTTGCCCTTAGCCACTATTCCCGATATTTTGACCATGGCTGCCCAAGGTCGCCAGCCCCACCAACGGCTGATTGGGTTTGCCGCTCAAACAGGAGACATTGAGCCAGCGGCACGGGCAAAGTTAGCCCACAAAGGTTTAGACCTGATGGTGGCCAATGCAGTAGATCAGCCAGGATGTGGCTTTGGCACACAGGAGAATGCGGCTCTTGTCCTCGGCAGTGATGGGCGTTCCCATCGGTTGGCACGGATGCCCAAGTTAATACTGGCGCATCACATTTTTGATCTAGCGCAGGCATGGCTAACCTGAAGCAGCAGCTAACGGTGCTTCCTTTACCGCCCCATGTGCAGCGGGCGATCGCCGCGGCGGAAACCCTTGACTCCTTGGCCACCGTGGTGCAGGAGTTGGCCGAAAATGCCCTTGATGCTGGAGCGAGCCGCATTCATGTGCACTGGCACCCCCAACTGTGGAGTGTAGAGCTGACCGATAATGGCCATGGCATCCGTGTCGTTGACTTACCGCACGTGGCACTCGCTGCCACCACCAGTAAATTGCCCCAGAATGGGGATTGGATGCAGGTAACGACCCTTGGCTTTCGCGGCCAAGCTCTGCACAGTCTTGCCCAGATGGCTGAACTCACCATCTGTAGCCGCCATGTCGAGGCAGAGACAGGTTGGTGGGTTCGCTACGATCGCCACGGACATGTTCAAGCACAACGCCCCCAAGGGATGGCGGTGGGCACCCGTGTCGAAGTGCGACAGCTATTTCAGGACTGGCCGCAACGGCGACAGGGGCAACAGGCTAAACAGTTGCAGCGGCGACTTCAAGAACTCGCCCTGTGTTCGCCAGCGGTCGCATGGCATGTTCTGCGCGCCCAAAAACGCTGGTTGCATTGGCCTGCTGTCACCTCCCTTGGCGATCGCCTCCAACAATTCCTACCACAACTGAATCCCGCAGATTTACGCCAGTACCAAGATCCCCAAATTGAACTGGTGCTGGGGCTACCGGATCGCCACCATCGCCCTCGCCCTGACTGGCTGGGTGTTGCCATTAACGGTCGCTGGGTCGAACTCCACAGCCAACCCACATGGCAGCAGATCCTGCTGGAAGCCTTTGGCCGCAGCCTGCCCCGGCAGCGATTTCCCCTGTGCTTGGCTCACCTGCATTTGCCACCCAGTGCCATTGACTGGAGCGCCCAGCCCCAAAAACGCACCATCTACTTGCGGGATGCCGAGCAATGGCAAGCGCTGCTCAAGGAACGGATCGCCGACCTGTTGCACTCTCCGGTGACCTTGAGTCCGCCTGCTAGCTACCAGCTGCTAAAAACTGCCGAACCAGCGGGACGCTACCGCAGTATTGCCCCCCAGCCCTCGCTTCAGCACCTGAAAGCCGTGGCTCAATTGCATCAAACCTATATTGTCGTTGAGCAGCAGGATGGGGTATGGCTCATCGAGCAGCACATTGCCCATGAGCGGGTACTCTACGAACAAATTGAAGCAGATTGGCAGGTTGTCGAGCTGTCTCAACCTTTACTCATCGAGGCATTAACCCCTGAACAGGTGAACCGTCTCCAAGAGTGGGGACTCGACATTGTTCCTTTTGGCACCTGCGTTTGGGCGGTGCGTAGCCTGCCCCAGTTGTTGGAGTCTCGCGCAGATGCCACAGCAGCTCTGCTTGAACTCTCTCGGGTAGCTGATTTAACAGCAGCAAAAGTGGCAGTGGCTTGCCGTAGTGCTCTGCGCAATGGCACCCCCTTATCTCTGCCTGAAATGCAAACCTTGGTGGATCAGTGGTCTAGCTGTCGCCAACCCCATACCTGTCCCCATGGGCGACCGATTTGCCTACAACTGAGTGAATCGTCGCTTGCTCGCTTCTTCCGCCGCCATTGGGTGCTGGGCAAGAGTCATGGTCTGTAGGCCATACCTCACCCTTGGCTGTCAAGTGGGATTTCCCGACATGACTTGCCTAGAATGCCGAAATTGCAACAAAGCGTAATACCCCTTAAGGTAAGGACGGAACAACACTGCCTAAGCTTTAGCGGCTAGCTGGTGACTTTGGTGCAGTTATTTTAGGCAAGTTGTTTACCGCTGGCGATCGTGATGGAGTTCGATGTGGCAACAGTGTAAAAATCCCTGCCACATCTATTACTCGAGATAGCTATATCATTTGATTTCTTGATCTTAACCGAGCAACGGTTCGTTTGTTCATTCGTGAGTGGATTGGCAACTTGCCGAGTTTTGAGGAGGCATGAGGATGCGGATTGCTCAGATTGCGCCTTTGTGGGAACGTGTTCCTCCCCCAGCCTATGGCGGTACGGAATTAGTGGTTAGCTTACTAGCGGATGAATTAGTGCGGCGAGGGCATGAGGTGACCCTCTTTGCCACGGGTGACTCAAAAACCCTAGCACGGTTGGAAGCCGGATGTGCTGAGGCGTTGCGTCCCCAAGGGATTTTGCCACCGGAGTATGTGGTTTATGAGCAAATGCAACTGAGCAAGGTCTTTCAGCAGGCGGCGGACTTTGACTTAATTCATTCCCATGTGGATTACCCCGCCTTGCCCTATGCCAGCTTGACGAAAACACCCGTGGTTCATACCCTGCATGGTCTTTTCACCCCCCTCACGGAGCAGATATTTGTCCAGCATCATAACCAAAATTTTGTCAGTATCTCGAATTCGCAACGGCGTTCTGATTTAAATCTCAACTACGTAGCCACGGTCTATAATGCGATCGCCACCGATCGCTTCCAGTTTTACCCGCAACCGGACGAACCACCCTACCTCGCCTTTTTGGGGCGGATGTCCATCGAAAAAGGCCCTCACCTAGCGATCGCGATTGCCAAGGCGGTAGGCATCCCGCTGAAGATGGCTGGCAAGATTGATTTTTCCAACCAAACATTTTTTGAACGGGAAATTGCTCCCCACATTGATGGCCAGCAGATTCAATTTTTAGGGGAAGCCAACCATGCTATGAAGAATGAACTGATGGGGCGCGCCCTAGCAACCCTGTTTCCGATTACGTGGCAAGAACCCTTCGGCCTTGTGATGGTTGAATCGATGGCCTGTGGAACGCCTGTGATTGCCATGGCCTTGGGCGCTGCCCCGGAGGTGATTGCCCATGGTCGCAGCGGGTTCTTGTGCCACACCGTTGAGGACTGTGTTGCCGCTGTCCGCCAAGTATCACACATCGATCGGGCGGCCTGTCGTGCCTATGTTGAAGCCCACTTCGATGTTGATTGCATGGTGAATGGTTACGAAGCCGTCTATGAGGCTGTGCTGCGGGAACGCTTCGCCCAGAATGGTTATCTGCACACTCCCTTACGACTCGCCAGCTAAGTGTCTGGTGAATGTCTGCCAGCCGTAGATCGGGAAAGCTTCTCCCATCCCCACCGGCCTAACACGTATCAGGAGGAGATGGTCTATGACAGTCGCCCAGCAACCGTCAGTCACATTTCTTGCCCTTGACTATCCCCCCCAGCCTACGCAGGGGCATTGGGTTCACTCGCTGGCCACTGCCTTAGGGCACCAAGGTTGGCAGGTGAATTGGGTTACAACCGCCGCCGGTCAATCTCCGCAGGGATTTTCCAAGGGAGACACCCCACAAACGCTTGCTTCAAAGGAAACGCTACCTGAACGCGAACTGACTAGCTTAGCCCCCACATGTCAACTGATACCCATAGAACTGGACATAGATCCGCAGCCGTGCGAGCGATCGCTCAAGCAGGCGGCCCAAGCCATCCTTGCCCAGCAAACTCAGCGCGGGTTGATCAGCCCCCTCTTCCATAGTTTTGATGATGCCTCAGCCCATCTTGGCCAATACTTCAAAGCGTGCTATGGTTGGCGCTGGCTCCATACCCCGCCCCTAGGGCAAAGCCAGATGGGAACGATCAAGCACACCGGCGCTGAACCCGATCAGTGGCTCCTTTGGCAGGGGATGGCCACTGGTACTGGGGATGATGAGGTCAATCGGCAACGCCAGCGGCACTATGGGGGCTTCCGCCGCGATCCTTGGGTGGCGATCGCCACCCACCTGCATAATATTTATCGCCAGCACTTAGCCGCCTATGTAGGCGCTCGTCACGTCGAGATCCCACCTGTGGTAACCTTACCGATTGCTCCAGACCACCTACCCTCCCAAGATCGCGAACTGATGCTGGCCCATGCCTAATCGATCCATGAATCATCCATCTGTTTTCCCTGAGCCGCTATCCTCACCCTCCACCAACCCAGGAATCGAGCCACAGGCCGATTCACCGCCAACGGCAACGCCCCCCGCCGACTCCAGTGACCCCATATCTGTTGTGGAGTTGGGGGATGGACGTACCTTCGCCCCTGTGCAGGAGGCAACAGAGACGCAATGGCCCTGTACCCAGAGCCGACGCCAGCAGACAACGTTGATCCTGAAAGATAATGACATCTTCTTAATCACGGATCCGCTGGGAAATATCACCTGCTTTGATAACCGGGATGAGACGCACCTCGGTCTCTTTTGCCGCGATACCCGTTTCCTTAGCCGACTAGAGTTGCAATTTGAGCGTCAACCGCTGATCCTGCTAAGCAGTTCCGCCCAGCGCGGGTTTGCCCTATCGGCGCAGTGTGCCAATCCGGGAACATCGCAGATTCCACCGGAAACGGTGAGTATTCAGCGGGAGCTGGTGTTGCAAGGGGGGCTGCTAGAAAAATTGACCCTGACCAACTATGGCAAGCAGCCCGTTAGCTTTGAACTGAGTTTGACCTTTGAGGCTGACTTTGCTGACCTCTTTGAGATTCGCGGCTGGGTACGGCAACGCACGGGGTTACGGATGCGCCAGCTTCGAGATGCCGAAGACGATGTATCGCTGAGTGCACCGTCGTCCGCCGCCGTCTCTCAAGATGCACCATCAACCCTGTCCTCCTCCCGCTCCCAGGCTCTAGTCCTCGCCTATCGCGGGGTGGATGGGGTCTTTATGGAGACCCGTATTGACTTCTATCGCCATCAGCCCGATCGCCTAGAGGGATATACGGCCATCTGGCACCTGCTGTTGCTCCCCCATGCCACAACGGTGTTGGGCTATCGGCTACAGCCCTTTGTAAATAATGAACCCGCTTCATCGGTGAGCATCCCAGCAACCGTCAGCCAAGCGCTAGCGGCGGAAACGATGGAGATGCAGCAGTGGCAAGAGTGTACTACCCAGTTTTACGCTGACGATCGCCCCTTGCAGCAAATCCTTGATCGCGCCACCCAAGATATTTACCTGCTACAACAGACCTTTCCCCTTGGGGACGACACCGATGAAACTGGGCAAGCCTTGGCAGCGGGTATTCCGTGGTTTTCCACCCTGTTTGGGCGCGATGCCCTGATTGCAGCGATGCAGACCTTGATTCTCAATCCGGATATTGCTCGCCAGACGCTGATGGTTCTAGCCGCCTATCAGGGACAGGCCACCAACGAATGGCGGGATGAGGAACCCGGGAAAATCCCCCACGAGTTGCGCCGGGGGGAAATGGCTCGCTGTGGCGAAATCCCCCATGATCCCTACTATGGCACGGTGGATGCTACGCCCCTGTGGCTGATGCTCTATGCCGATTACTATGCCTGGACGGGCGATCGCGCCTTTTTGGAACAGTACTGGCCCCACGCCGAAGCGGCGATGGCGTGGATTGATCGCAACTGTGCGGCTAGCGAGGGGTACTTAACCTACGAACGCAAGTCAGCGGGTGGGTTACGCAATCAAGGCTGGAAAGACTCAGGGGATTGCATTGTCAATGCCAAAGGGGACCTAGCAACGGGGGCGATCGCCCTCGTGGAGGTGCAGGGGTATGTTTATGCGGCTCGGATGCGCCTGAGTCAATTGGCTTACGCTCTTCACAAGCCGGACTTAGGCGATCGCTGGCAGCGGGCAGCTCAAACCCTCAAAGCCCAGTTCCAGAGAGACTTTTGGCTGCCGGAACAGGGGTACTTTGCACTGGCTCTCGATGGCGATGGCCACCCCGTAGATAGCATTACCTCTAACCCGGGGCAGTGTTTGGGGTTAGGGCTATTCAGTCGCGAACAGGCTCAGAGCGTTGCTGAACGCCTGAGTGCTCCGGATTTGTTCAACGGCTGGGGGATTCGCACCCTCAGCAGTACCYCCCCCGCCTACAACCCGATGGGGTATCACTTGGGTTCGGTGTGGCCCCACGACAGCGGTCTGATTGCCTTGGGGCTGCGCAGCCTAGGCTATACGGAACAGGCTCTAGAAATTGCCCAAGGTCTTTTGGACATGACCGCCCAGCAGCCGTACTACCGCCCGCCGGAACTCTTTTGTGGTTTTGCCCGCACTGCCGATAGCCCCCCAGTTCGCTATCCCGTGGCCTGCTCACCCCAAGCCTGGGCCACCGGCAGCATCTTTCACCTCATCCAAGTGATGGTTAATCTTGTTCCCGATGCTCCCAATAACTGTTTGCGGGTGGTGAATCCGACGCTATTACCCGACGTTTACTATTTATCCCTGCGTAACCTACGCATTGGCCAGACATGGTTAGATCTGGAGTTCGAGCGAGCCAATGGCGCAACGGCCTGCCGCGTAGTGCAAAAACGGGGCAATTTACGGGTCATTATCGAAGCCTGAGCTGGTGGTTTACAGATAGTGATAGTACTGGTCTGGGGAATCGTCGCGATCGCGCTGGATCGCATAGAGATGGGCATACAGTCCCCCTTGTGCCAGTAGCTCGTCATGGTTGCCCTGCTCGCAGATGGTGCCTTCGTTGAGAACCACAATTTTATCGGCATCGCGAACCGTACTGAGGCGGTGGGCAATGATAATCATGGTGCGGGTACCAGTAATCGTCCGCAGCGCTCGCTGAATATCCCGCTCCGACTCGTAATCTAGGCTTGACGTTGCTTCGTCAAAGACCAGCACATCGGGATCCGCCAACAGCGCCCGGGCAATCCCTAGGCGTTGCCGTTGCCCCCCCGACAGCCGCAGCCCCCGCTCCCCCACAATTGTCCGATAGCCATGGGGAAGTTGTTCGGCAAATTCATCCACCCGCGCAATGGCACAGGCACGATAAACTGCTTCCGCATCGGCATCGGGGTGAGCGTAGGTGAGGTTATCCCAGAGGGTACCGTTAAACACGTCCACTTCTTGGTGCACGATCGCCAACCGTTTACGATAGGCGCGCACATCAAGGGTTTGAATGTCTTGGCCATCCACGAGAATCTGGCCTTGATCCGGCTGGAAATAGCGAAAGAGCAACTTAATGAGGGTTGACTTCCCTGAGCCGGAGCGCCCCACCAAGGCGACGGTTTGACACGGCGGAATCAGCAAGGTAATATCCCGCAAAATTGGCCGTCCGGGGACATAGCTAAACCAGACGTGCTGGAAATCTACCTTGCCAGAGAGTTGAAGTTGGGGAATGGCAGCTTGCCCGAGGTCAATGCTGTCTCGCCCTGAGGGTAGCTCCATAAATTCATGGAACCGCAGCACTGAGGCATAGCGCCGCGCAAACACTTCCGCCACCTGCGAGAGGGGGGTAATTTCGGCGTAGGCCATACTGGCAAGGGTGTAGATGGTAATGAAATGGCCAAGGGAGACCCGCCCAGCAATCGTGGCGGCCAAGGAGAACCCCAACAAGCTAAAGAGGCAACACTGCACAAGGGTGCCTTGCCATGTAATGAGATACATGTAGCCGCGGTGGATGCGATCAATCACCATCTTGAACTCGCGATCCAGTCGATGGCGCTGCCGCTCTAGTTCGCGGGCTTCGTTAGCAAAGGCTTTGACGGTTTTGATGTTGGTAATGATCTCGGAGGTACGGCTTTCGGTGTTTTCAATGTGGCTGTCGAGAATTTCTTCTTTTTGAATAATTCGGCGCAGCGATCGCAACGTTAGCGCCAAGATCACACTAAACGAGACAATCAAACCAAGGGCAACCGGCCAGTCGAGCCACCATAAAATCAGGCTAATGCCCAGCACCCGCACCAGCTTAGGAATTAGTTGACCGGCAACTTCAGGATAGCTCCACGTATGGTTAGAGATGCCTTTGTTGACACGGTTGGCAATCCGACCGGGGTTATTTTCCTCAAAAAACTCTAAGGGTAGGCTGAGAATTTTTTCCACTGCTTTGCGGCTGTGATCTCGGCGCGCCGCAAGGGCGATCCACCAGTGGAACCACACCCCCACCCACGGCTGGATAGGAGCGCGGATCACCGTTGCTAAAAAGACCAGCGCACCCAGCACAGCAAGGTTCACCTGAAACGTATTGGTTACGCCAGTGAATCGGGTCACCGTTTCGGCGATCGCCACTATCGGCGCATCCAGTGGTTGCTGCGAGAGCAAATTGAGAATTTGACCAATGGCATAGGGAACCAGGAGATCCACTAGCTCGCAAACGCTAGCCGCAATAATACTTGTGAGGGCGATCGCCCGGTAAGGACGATAGTAGGACAAAATTGAGCGAAAAGATGCCATAACATCGATGCTCAGCAACAAATGTCTCGATTTTAACAAATTTTAATAATGCCGTTTTTTTCTAAGGTGGCGGTGGCTCACCATTGGCGGGATTAGCGGGCGGTGGCTCAGCGTTGCCTGCGTCATTGGTTGGCGGGGGGGGTGACTCAACCACCGGTGGGGTCGGCGATGGCGTAGCCACTGGCGGGACTGTGGGACTTGGCGTGGGGGTGGGCACGGTCAAGGTGGGTTCCGGCAGCGGTTGCTCTAACTCAGGCGTGGGGCTCTCCACTGGCTCTGGCGTCGGTTCGGGTTCTGGCGTGTTTGTTGGTGTGGGGGTGGGGGTTGGGGTTACCTCAAGGGGGGGGACAACCGTCGGTAAGGKGGGGGGAAATTCCTGTTCTTGAGGCTGCAAGGGCGGCGGCACAACGGTGTCCACCGGCTGACTCCGTAACAGCAGACCCAGCCCTGCGCCAGCAAGCCCACCAATAAGTGCGGTTCCCAGCAGCCATCCCCAAGGTGACACGCCTGATCGCTGAGGGGAGGGTAGCACTGCCACCCCGCCCTCCGGCTGAGTTGCCCCTAAGGCAGTGCGATGTTTGGGCATCACCGCCACCGTTGCCGTAGTTTGACGAGCCACATTACCCCCTTCTAGGAGTTGTAACCATGCCCGCACACTTTGGGGACGCTCTCGCACATCCAGCGCCATCCCCCGTTCAATGGCGTCAATGGTGCGTTCACTGAGGTTGGGCTGGAACTGGCGCAGGTCTTCAAGGGGGACGCGATCGCGCAGCACCGACGCAACGGGCGGTTGACCGGCCAACAGGGCATAAAGCGTTGCTGCCAACGCATAGACATCGGTGGCGGGAGTCCATTGGTGGCGAGGTAAATACTGCTCAACCGGGGCATAGCCTGCCGACAGCAACCCCGTATTGGTTTCAGTGACTCCGGTTGTATATTCACGGGCAATACCAAAATCAATCAGCACCACCTGATTGGTGCCTTCGCGGAGCATGATGTTATCGGGCTTGACATCGCGGTGCAGAATGCCGTGCTCGTGTACCAAATCAAGGGCACTGGCCACTTGGCGAATGTAGTGCAACGCTGTTTTTTCCGGCAGTGGCCCCTGCTGCTGAATCACTTGAGCGAGGGTCTGACCCGCAATATAGYCCATGACAAWAAAAGGCCGACCCGCCTCAATAAAGCAGTCGCTCACCCGCACAATATGGGGGTGCTGAAACTGAGCAAGGCGTTGGGCTTCTTGGATAAAACGCTCCCCCAGATCATGGATGCGCTTCGGCGGCTCCTGTTGCAGATTGAGGGTTTTGAGAACCACTGGCTGATTCAGCAGGGTATGGGTAGCGCGATAGGTGACCCCAAACCCTCCCTGACTCAACAAGGCATCAAGACGATACTTCCCACCTTGAAGGGTACTACCTACACTCAGCATACTCAGGGAGGACATAGGCACCTTAAGGACGCAGCGTCGAAGAAGGGGGTTGCGGTGTTGTTAACGGGGCTGGACGTTGACTAAGAATAACCAAGCGATAGCCCAAGTATGCAGGTAATGTCGCCATTATCATCAAGATTACCACGGACAACAGCGACCCCCAGTGAAACCGGGAGCCATAGTAACTACGGTAGGGATCATAGCCAGCCTGAGGCACAATTTTTTCCCGTAGAGCCATCGGCCGCTTAAAGCGTAAGCGCCGATCATCGAGTTTTTCAAATAAGATCCATCCCCCTTGGGCTTCTTCACGACAAACCTGCCGCAGCACTTCAGGGTCATGGAACTGATTGCGCAGCGATCGCACAATTTTGAATTCCCAACCCCCTAACTGAGCCGATGGTTTCCCTTGGGGATCGGGTGGTTTTGAAGGGTAGGTGGTCAATTGTTCCTCTTCTTCATACGCCTGTTGGGTTTGGTCGTGTTGCCAGCACCACCACTGGCGGTACAGCAGGGCAGAAAAACCCAAGCTGCCGCTCATTAAGGATAATAGAATCACTTCGGCCATGGTGCTGCATTGGTGCTAGGGTCTGATCGGCGATCATACCGGAAAAGCAGATGGTTGTTAGGGTGGGTCACGACTGTCACGGCGACGGATAAAATGGCAAATTCCGCGCTCTGAGGCACTAATAAAATCGCAAAACTCTTGAATGAGGGGATGATCCAGTTGTTCCCGCAACTGCTGTACCGCTTGGGAGGTGTTCAGCGCAGAGCGGTAGAGCACATCAAGGGCATGTTTCAGTATGTGCCGCTCCTGAGCAGAAAMCCCCGCACGCCGTAAGCCCACCACATTTAACCCCATGATCGTATTGGTGCTCAGGCTGCGGGTCATACAAAAGGGCGGGACATCTTTTTGTATGGCCGTTCCCCCAGACAGCATCGCTAAACGGCCAATACGGGTAAACTGGTGCACCAAACAGTTACCGCTAATAAAGACGCGATCGCCAATGTGGGCATAGCCGGCAATCAGTGCATTATTGGCGATCGTGACATAGTTCCCTACATGAACATTGTGGGCAAGATGACTATAGGCCATCAGTAAACAGTCGTGACCCACGTGGGTAACGGACTCAGCCTGCGTACCGCGATGAATCGTGACCCCCTCGCGCAGCGTACAGCGATCGCCAATGTGGACATAGCTCAGACCACCGCGGTAGGACACATCCTGCGGTAAGTCACCAATCACTGCGCCACTGTGAACCCTACAGCCTTCCCCCAAGCGGGTGTGCCCCAGCAATGTGACGTGGGGGGCTAACTGCGTACCCCTGCCAATTTCAACCGTACCGGCAACATAGCAAAAGGGACCAATCTCCACATCCTCCGCAATCCGCGCGCCCGCCTCAACAATCGCGGTTGGATGAATCCCCATTTCTTACTCCCCCGACCACTGGTTAATCGCCCGCAGCACAACCTGCCCTTGCTGATAAACCGCACTGAGTTGGGGAATGGGCTGGGGGGCACGGGAGAGCATTAACTCACAATAGCCAAGAATTACCGTCAAGGGAGTGCGCAGGTCATGGCGGTAGCGACTGAGATCATCGATCAGGGGGKGTGCGAGCTGGTCATTGAGTCGATCGCTAGCTGCTTGGATTTTGTGAATCAAGGCAGCCTCTTGGGCAGTCCATTGCAAGGATGTAGCCGATAACTCTTGGGCGATCGCCCCTAGCTGCTGTGCTTGCACCACCAGTTCTGCATGGGTTGAAAACAACTGCACGAAACGTCAAACCTTCTTACCATAAAAGAGATTACGCGATTTTGACCCCCCATGACTGACGACCTACGGCAATATCTCAAACTTTTGGAAGAGCGGCAACAACTGCGCCGAATTACTGTGCCCGTAAACCCCGATCTTGAGATGGCCGAAATTTGCAATCGCCTCTTGGCCGCCGGCGGGCCTGCCCTGCTGTTTGAACAGGTGATTGGTTCCCCCTACCCTGTAGCCATCAATTTACTGGGAACCGTCGAGCGCGCCTGTTGGGCGATGAAGATGAACCACCCCCAAGACCTCGAAGCCTTGGGTAAAAAACTTGCACTCTTGCAGCAGCCCAAACCCCCGAAAACCCTGCCCCAAGTCATCGATTTTGGCAAAGTGCTCTTTGATGTGGTGCGCGCCAAACCCAGCCGTGATTTGCTACCCCCTTGCCAGCAAGTGGTGGTCAAAGCCCCCGATCTCGACCTCCGCCAACTGCCCCTGATTCGCCCTTACCCACAGGATGCAGCCAAGATTATTACCTTAGGACTCGTCATTACCAAGGATTGCGAAACTGGCACGCCTAACGTTGGGGTCTATCGACTGCAATTGCAATCCGCCACTACCATGACCGTCCACTGGTTATCAGTGCGCGGCGGGGCGCGGCACCTACGCAAGGCGGCAGCACGGGGGCAAAAACTGGAAGTCGCCGTTGCCCTAGGGGTACATCCCCTGATTATCATGGCAGCCGCAACCCCCATTCCTGTGGATTTGTCGGAATGGCTCTTTGCCGGACTCTACGGTGGTGGTGGCATTCATCTGGCAAAGTGCAAAACCGTTGATCTTGAGGTTCCGGCACAGTCGGAGTTTGTCCTTGAGGGAACCATTACCCCCGGTGAACTCCTGCCCGATGGCCCCTGCGGCGATCATATGGGCTACTACGGTGGGGTCGAAGCCTCCCCGGTGATTCACTTCCATTGCCTTACCCATCGACGCGATCCCATTTACCTAACAACCTTTAGTGGCCGTCCCCCCAAGGAAGAGGCGATGATTGCCCTTGCCCTCAACCGCATTTACACGCCAATTTTGCGGCAGCAGGTCTCAGAAATTGTGGACTTCTTTTTACCGATGGAAGCCCTCAGCTACAAAGCCGCGATCATTTCCATTGACAAAGCCTACCCCGGCCAAGCCCGCCGCGCTGCCCTTGCCTTTTGGAGTGCCCTGCCCCAGTTTACCTACACCAAATTTGTCATTGTGGTGGATAAAAACATTAATATTCGCGATCCACGCCAAGTGGTTTGGGCCATTAGCTCCAAAGTGGATCCCAGTCGTGATGTCTTTATTTTGCCGGATACCCCCTTTGACTCTCTGGACTTTGCGAGTGAACGGATTGGCCTCGGCGGTCGCATGGGGATTGATGCAACCACCAAAATACCGCCGGAAACCGATCATCCGTGGGGGCAGCCCCTCACCTCTGACCCTGAGATCGCTCAACTAGTGGATCAACGCTGGCAGGAGTATGGCTTAGGGGATTTGGACTTGACGGCAGTGAATCCCGAACTGTTTGGCTACGAAATCGATTGAGAGCCTAGCTGCCGCTGCTAAGCTAGAAACAGCACGGTGAAGCATTTCCCTGTTGATTCCTGCTGTTCGGAGGATGCATTATGACTGAGTTGGCATGGCAGGCAGAGTATTGCTCTGGCCTAGAGGTTATTGATCAAGAGCACCAGCAGCTTTTGCAGCGTTTACAGCAGTTAGCCGCGGCGATCGCCCACGGGGACGCCTTCGCACACCTAGAGTCACTGTTGCTGGATTGTGCGGCGGAAACCCAAAACCACTTCCAGCACGAAGAAACCCTGATGGCAGCGGCCAATCACCCCCAATATCTCTCCCACCGAGCCGCCCACCAAAACCTGCTGCGGGATTTGAACCGTATAGTGAACGAGATTCAGAGTCATCCTGAGACCTTAACCACCACCACCGTCACAACCCTTGGTCAACTCGTGCTTCAGCACATTTGCGATGAAGATCTACCCATGCTCTATCTGTTGACCCACCCAGAAGAACTGGCCAAGCAGCAAGCTGAGCAGTTGACAGCAGAAACCTTTTTTTGATACCTTAAGCCCTCCTATTGCCAGTCGAGTCCCGTGTCCCAAGCTAAAGTGATTATCCATGGGGGAGCTGGGCCTTCCCTCCAAGATAAAGGTGGCCTGATTCCCGTCCGTGAGTCTCTCCACAGGGTTATTGTCCAAGTTACCCAAGCCTTAGAGCAGGGTGCCGCAGCGATGGAGGCGGTCGTATTGGGGTGCCGCTTACTGGAGGATGACCCTCGCTTTAATGCAGGCACAGGGTCAGTCTTGCAGTCCGATGGTCAGATTCGCATGAGCGCCTCAGTGATGGATGGCTCGCAACAGCGTCTCAGTGGGGTGATTAATGTGTCACGCGTTAAGAACCCCATTGATCTGGCGCAGTGGTTACAAAACAGTAGCGATCGCCTCCTTTCGGATATTGGCGCAGCAGAACTGGCGCGGGAGTTACAGCTTCCGGTGTATCAACCCCTTACCGATCAACGGCTCTATGAGTGGCTCGAGGAGCGCAAAGGCAATTTTCAAACCGCAATGGCTGGCGTTGTCGCCGAAGATGCTGGACGCGGCACCATTGGCGTGGTCGTACGGGATCAATTTGGCCAGTTGGCCGTCGGCACCTCAACCGGGGGCAAGGGGTTCGAGCGCATTGGCCGAGTCAGTGATTCAGCAACCCCTGCTGGGAACTATGCCAACAGTCTTGCCGCCGTAAGCTGTACAGGCATTGGCGAAGACATTTTAGACGAAGCCTTAGCCAGCCGTATCGTGGTGCGCGTTACCGATGGGTTGTCCCTCGAAGCTGCCTTTGCTAAGTCCTTCCAAGAAGCCGCCACCCGCCAGCGAGACTTTGGTGCCATTGGGCTCGATCATCAGGGAACGCTTGCATGGGGCAAAACCTGTGATGTTCTCCTCGCCGCCTATTGGGATGGTCAACACATTGGCGACACCCTAGAACTGCCACCAGGGCTACAGGTGGGATGCCGAGCATAACAGCCAAGAATAATTTATCCTTGCTGTCAATTTTTTTTATTGTGCCGCAGCCGCAATGGGGTGCATCCTTAGGGGCAACCCCCTATAATTTGATAGTGTTTTAACATTCATCTGGCCGATGTCCCTTGAGGGAACCTATGACCAATACGACCTCGCCTGCCATCCTCAATCCGATTGCCCGTCCCGAAGTTCCCCAAGAACTTGCCGAAAACATTATCCTCACCTCTCTAAACGATGTTTACGACTGGGCACGGCTGTCCAGTCTGTGGCCGCTGATGTACGGCACCGCCTGCTGCTTCATCGAATTTGCCGCCATGATTGGCTCGCGCTTTGACTTTGACCGTTTTGGTTTGGTGCCCCGCAACAGCCCCCGTCAAGCAGATTTAATCATTACCTCCGGCACCATCACGATGAAAATGGCACCGGCACTGGTGCGCCTCTACGAGCAAATGCCCAACCCCAAATACGTCATTGCCATGGGTGCGTGCACCATTACAGGCGGGATGTTTAGCTCCGATTCCTACTCGGCGGTTCGCGGTGTTGATAAGCTGATTCCCGTGGATGTGTATTTGCCGGGGTGCCCCCCCCGCCCCGAGGCGATTATGGACGCGATTGTCAAACTGCGTAAAAAGATTGCCAATGAGCACCTGAGTGAACGGGGAAACCTTGCTCAGACTCACCGTCTCTTTACAGCTAAGCACACGATGAAGGCGGTGCCCCCCATTCTTACGGGTGAGTACCTTAAAGCCCCAAGCCGACAAGCTCCCCCTGCTGCCCTCGCAGAGGCCATGGGGATGGCTGTTCCAGCCTTAGCTGATCAAGTTGCTGAACCCACGCCCATCTCTGAGTAAACCTATCAGGAAATAATGTGATGGAAGTCTCAACTGAGTTACTGGTTTTAGGGGTGTACATTGGCCTTGCGGGTCTGTACCTGCTCATCTTGCCTGCCCTCACCTACGCTTACCTCAATAGTCGTTGGTACGTTGCCGGCTCCCTTGAGCGAGCATTTATGTATTTTCTGCTGCTGTTCTTCTTTCCGGGAATGCTGCTATTGGCTCCCTTTCTCAACTTTCGTCCCCAGCCCCGTTCCCTTGAACCCTAGTGCCAATGCGTCGCATTGATGTGCTTGGGATTGGCGTAGGCGTCTTTTTCGCTGGCGGTCTCCTCTATGTCGTGCTACGGCTGTTGGGTCTAGAGCCAACCCAAGCGGGAATCTGGAGTCAAGGCATTTTTGTCTTAGGGGTAATAGGCTGGCTTGCCACCTATCTGCTGCGGGTCTTTAGCGGACGCATGACCTATCATCAGCAGTTGAATGATTATGAAGAGGCAGTGCTTGCTCAGCGCTTAGCAGAGCTGTCGCCGGAGGAGCTAGCGGCGCTGGAGAAAGAGATTGCTGCTGAAGCAGCCCACGCCCCAGAAAGCGATCCCTAATCGCGAGATAATGGAGCTAGACTTCCTAGGCGTTGCTATGCACTTTCCCCGCTCCTGTGGCTTACTTTTGCACCCAACCTCCCTTCCTGGGGGGTATGGCATTGGCGACCTCGGTGCGGGGGCACGGGCATTTATCGAGTTTCTCGTTGCTAGTGATCAGCAGTACTGGCAGGTGTTGCCCCYCGGCCCAACCGGCTTTGGCAACTCCCCCTACATGTGCTACTCGGCGATGGCGGGGAATCCGCTCCTAATTAGCTTGGATGAGCTGGTTGCGGCTGGGTGGCTCGCGGCAACCGATTTAGCTGGCCTGACCTATGAGAATGGCGATCGCGTCGATTATGATGCTGTTATTCGTCAAAAGCTACCGCTATTAAAACTGGCTAGCCAGCGGTTTCAGGCGCAAGCGACCGCCGCCGATTGGCAAGCCTTGGCCGACTTCCGCCAATTAGCTCACTATTGGCTGGAGACCTATGCCCTGTTCATGGCCTTAAAGGATCACCATGACGGGCAGCCGTGGTATGAATGGCCTGCCCCCTTGCGCGATCGCGACCCTGCCGCGCTGGCTAAGATGCAGGTGCAGCTCAAAGATCGCATTTTTGAGTACGAGTTCCAGCAATTTATCTTTTACCAGCAGTGGCATGCCCTCAAGGATGCCGCCAATGCCCAGGGGATTGAAATCATTGGGGATATTCCCATCTACGTGGCCCATGATAGTGCCGATGTCTGGGCGTTTCCTCAATTTTTTGAATTGAACCCGGACACGGGCGCAGCTGCCCTCATGGCGGGTGTGCCCCCCGACTACTTTAGTGCCACTGGGCAATTATGGGGCAACCCTATCTATAACTGGAGCGCCCTAGCCGCCGACGGTTACTCATGGTGGATTGAGCGCTTTCGCACACTGCTGTCCTATGTGGATATTATCCGCGTGGATCACTTTCGGGGCTTTCAAAGCTACTGGCAAGTGCCCGAGCGGGAAGAGACCGCCATCAATGGTGCATGGCAAGAGGGGCCTGGAGCTGCCTTTTTTGAAGCGTTACAAGCTGCTTTAGGTCGCCTACCTATCCTTGCTGAGGATTTAGGAGACATTACCCCCGATGTCATTGCCCTGCGAGATCAATTTCAGTTTCCGGGGATGAAAATTCTCCAGTTTGCCTTTGGCGGCGGCGCGGATAACCCGTTTTTGCCCTTTAACCAAGAGCGCAACTGTGTTGTTTACACAGGCACCCACGATAATGACACCACTGTGGGCTGGTACGAGAGCCTAGGGGATTGGGAACGGCAGCGGTTCATTGACTATCTGGGATACACCCCCAACGACCCCCACTGGGCGTTAATTCGCCTTGCCCTAGGAACAGTGGCTAACCAAGCCATTATCCCGGTTCAAGATCTCCTAGGGCTAGGCACCCATGCCCGCATGAATTTTCCTGGAACCAGCGAAGGGAACTGGTCATGGCGAGTCACGGCTGATCAACTCACCCTTGAATTGGCGGCTCATTTTAAGCATTTGGTGCACTTATTTGGGCGGCAAGCCCCACCGCGTCCCGAGCCTACCGCAGATTCTACCGCTAACGAGACCTAAGCACGACGGCGGCCATCGGGCATAATGGTGCCGCGCAAATCTACCTCGCTGAGGTTAGCCCCACTCATATCTGCCGCTGTCAAGTTCACTCGGGTCAAGTCTGCCCGGGATAAGTTAGATCCTGAAAGGTTGGCATCCGCAAGGTCTGCGCCACTGAGGTTAACACCGCTGAGATCGACAGTGCCCACTAAACTGCCACTGAGGGTGGCACGGCTGAGGGTAGCGCCACTGAGGGTGGCACGGCTGAGGTTGGCTTCCGAGAGGGTGGCACGGCTAAAATTAGCTCCAATTAAACGGGCACGGCTGAGGTTGGCTTCAATCAAGTCAGCGCGGCTAAAGTTTGCTTCCGTGAGCTCCACCTCCCGCAGATTTGCCCCACTCAGGTTGGCTCCCCGCAGTTTCACGCCGTTAAAGACAAGGGCACTGAGGTTGGCACTGCGCAAATCTGTTTGACTGAGATCTGCGCCGTCCAGTAATGCCCCCTGTAGATTGGCGCCTTGGAGATTGGCTCCCCGTAAATTTGTACCCACTAACTTGGCACGGCTGAGGTTGGCTCCCCGCAGGTTCGCCCCACTCAGGTCAGCACGGCTGAGGTTGGCTCCCCGCAGGTTCGCCCCACTCAGGTCAGCACGGCTGAGGTTGGTGTCGGATAAATTTGCGCCGCTGAGGTTGGCTCCCCCTAAGTTGACATCTGCTAACTCTAAAGAAGATAAGTCGGCTTTCGCCAGTTCAGCACCCGTAAGATTCGCTTTGGTCAGATTGGCCTCACTGAGCTTAACCTCTGTTAGGTCAACGCGGCTGAGATTTGCGCCACTGAGGTTGGCCGCCGTTAAATTGGCACCCGTGAGGTTGGCTCCACTTAAATTAGCACCGCTCAGGTTGGCATTACTAACATCGGCTTGAATTAAATCTACCCGCATCAAATTTGCTTGGGTGAGGTCGGTGCCGTGAAGGTTCGTTCCTTGAAGATTGGCACCACTGAGATTGACCCCTTGCAACCCAAGTCCGCGCAGATCGGCATTGGCTAAATCCACACGAGTCAGATTTGCACCCTGTAAAATGGCTCCCCGGAGGGTGGTTTCCGCCAATTCTGCCCGACTTAGGTTGGCGCGCGTCAGGTTTGCCCAGCTAAGATCGCTGCGGCTCAGGTTGGCACCGGCCAAATTGGCATCCACCAGTTCCGCCTTGATCAGCATGGCGTTAATAATTTCAGCCCCACACAACACGGCACCGCTCAGGTTTGCACCGCTCAGGTTGACCCACTCCATGTCGGCGCGGGAGAGAATAATGCCGCGTAGGTCAGCGTTAATGAATTCACCGTTTGTTAAGCTGGCACGATTAAAATCCCGTTCACCACTGACGTAGCGTTTTAACAACTCCTGTGGATTCATAGGGGAGATACTCGTACCCGTCGCTATCTTTTCTAGTTTGACATACCGTTTTGGAAATCAGGGGCGATCGCCTAGGTGGTGTATTCAGCATTGATTTTGACGTAGTCGTAGCTCAGGTCACAGCCCCACGCCACTCCAGTGCCATTGCCTTGGCCAATTTTGACTGACAATACCACTGGATGATCCACCGATTGGCCGTTCTCTGCGGTTTGGTTGCGCTGGGCTTGATTCACCAGATAAGCATTGGCAGCAGCGCGATCAAAGGGGAGGGGCTGGCCTTGGCTTATCATTACAATGTCCCCTAGGGAAATAGCCAAATTACTCGGATCAAAGGGAACCCCAGCCCGACCCGCCGCCGCCGCAATGCGCCCCCAGTTGGGGTCACGGCCATAAATGGCAGATTTGACCAGCATTGACCCAGCAATGGTGCGGGCAACCTGACGGGCCGAGGCATCGTCACTGGCACCACTGACCTGTACTTCAATGAGACAGGTGGCACCTTCCCCATCTCGAGCGATCGCCTTGGCCAAATAGGTACACACCTCTGTGAGCATTTCTTCAAGAAGGATGGCGGCTGGTTCGGCGGCATCCGTCATGGCGGGGGTGCGCGACTGACCGTTGGCGAGGGCAATCACACTGTCATTGGTACTGGTGTCACCATCAACGGTGATTTGATTAAAGGAGCGATCGCAGGCGCGCTGGAGCATCGCTTGCCACAGGTGAGGCGAGACTGCTGCATCACAGGTAATAAACGCCAGCATGGTTGCCATATTAGGGTGAATCATCCCCGACCCTTTAGCCATGCCACCAATACGGATGGGTTGCCCCTCCCACTGGGCTTCTAGGGCGATCGACTTTGGCACGAGATCTGTGGTCATAATGGCTCGGGCAGCCGCATCGCCGCCGGTCTCACTCAGGGAGTTGGTGAGCGTAGGCAAGGCTTGGCGCAGTTTCTCAAGGGGAATTGGCTGACCAATTACCCCTGTGGAGGCGACAAGCACCATCTCCGGACTAATCTTCAGGGCAGATGCTACCATCTCCGCTTGTTCGAGTACAGCAGCCCATCCTTGAGACCCCGTAGCTGCATTGGCATGCCCAGCATTGCACAAAATCGCTTGAGCGGTTGCCTTAGTTTGGAGGCGTTGGCGACAGTAGGTCACCGGCGCAGCGCAGACGTGATTAGTTGTAAACACCCCTGCGGCGATCGCTGGCAAATCAGAGACAATGAGGCTTAGATCCGGTGCACCGGACGCTTTTAAGCCAGCCCGGATACCATTTGCCCGGTATCCCCTAGGAGCAGTGACTCCTCCAATAATGCGTTGCCAGCGGGTCATAGTCTTGGTCAATTCAGTAGATAACCGCTGCGATTATATCAGGCTGATTTTGCCTCGCAACCAAGTGTTAACAGAACTTGTAAAATGCCGCCCTTGCATCCCATGGCAAAAACCTCAACATTGGCAACCATTGGCGCAGTTACCGCCTCGGAAATTGTTGTGGCACGATGTTGGTTAGCCTAAACGCTAAAACATTATGGCGAGAAAACCCTTTCACATGTGGGAATATAAGAGGAGGCTCTATCGTCCGAGTTATGCTTAATCAATAGCTAAATGCCAGCAAATTAAGCAACGTAACTGAAAATTGTCAAAGTTCCTGAACCCATAACCTGACCGCTTGATCAGCTTCAATTTATTGTTAATACCTTCAACAACATCACTATTTGTGTGATTATCAAAATAGGCGGTGACTTCACCAAACCACCGACAAATTGTTCTTACGCTCTAGA
>NZ_JAKLTV010000015.1:0-40183 GCF_022698185.1 Synechococcus sp. PCC 6717
CAGAAAAGTAAGCAGAACTTTGGGGCTTTGCCTCAAGGAACTGTGTAGGGGCGGTTTGCTCACGCCTTTACGAGTTCGTTTGTGGACTACGTAAGAATCCCCCGACTTTAGTCGGTGGGAGTGTCAAATCTGAGTTAGAAGTCATAGCTGTTTCCTAAAATTTGTAATTTGTGATCTCTGGTATCCCCGTCTCTATCCTTGAGGGTTTACTCAGTGCTGTCAAGGGGAGGGCGGACAGTACAAAAAGAGGGCGCGATCGCCCCCATTTTTACCATGCAAATAGATCGACAATGTAACAGCGGCTAAGCAGCGGCCAGCAAATTCGTTAAGGGTTCCCAGCGGACGACGCGATCGCCCCCCACCTCAATCACCACTTTGAACTTAGGCAAGGTCTGCGTCAACTGCGCCAAATAGGCGAATTCTTGCTTAGAGAGCTTCTTGCCATCAATCAACCACAGCACCAAGCCCTTAGAATTGGGAGGCAAATGCTCAAGGTGATAGGTCACCAATGGTGGCTGGAAGTACACGCGAATAGCTTCCTTGCCGGTGTGGGCGGGGCGAATGCCATGCTCTTGCATTAAGTAGGCACTGAGATCTCCTAGCCCTGGCGCACTCAAATGTAGCGTTGTATAACCTTTTGATCGCAGACGACGCTGATAGCGCCCCTCAAACCCACCCTCCGGCGGCGCGAAGAGGGCTAGGGCACCTGCTGTTTCAAGGTCATTGACAAATTGATAGCCAGCCAGCAAACCCATAGTTTTTTACTCAAGTCGTGCACCTTCTTGAAGCACTTTAGCACGCCTGCTCATCTGCAAGACGGCCTTCAAGCTATTGCAAAAGCTAATACAACCTATGAGAGGTGTGGTGTATCTAGACAAATCTGGCACTCCCCTTTGATAAGCTAGGGAAATGCAGTTGAGGCACAACTGCCGTCAACAAGTGTGCTGGGAGAATCATCCTTGAGCTTTGACTACGATTTGGTCATTTTAGGTGCGGGTGTGGGCGGTCATGGTGCTGCCCTTCATGCCGTCAGCGTTGGCTTAAAAACTGCCATTGTGGAAGCCTCAGACATGGGGGGCACCTGTGTCAATCGCGGCTGTATTCCCTCAAAAGCATTGCTGGCTGCCGCTGGACGGGTGCGAGAACTGCGCCAAGCTAGTCATTGGCAAGCGCTGGGCATTCAATTAGGGGCAGTTAACGTGGATCGCGCCGGTGTTGCCGCCCATGCCGATCAACTGGTGCAAAAAATCCGTGGCGACCTCACCAACAGCCTGAAGCGGCTAGGGGTAGATATCCTGATAGGCCGTGGCAAAGTTGCTGGCCCACAAAAGGTCAGTATTCACACCCCAAGCGGCGAAAAGACGGTTACCGCAAAAGACATTATCATTGCCACCGGATCAGTGCCGTGGGTACCGCCTGGCATTGAGGTGGATGGCAAAACCGTCTATACCAGTGATGAGGCCATTAAGCTCGATTGGTTACCGCAGTGGGTAGCCATTATTGGCAGCGGTTATATTGGCCTAGAATTTGCTGATATTTACACGGCACTGGGCTGCGAAGTCACGATGATCGAAGCCCTCGATCAGTTGATGCCCACGTTTGATCCTGATATCGCCAAGCAGGCGCAGCGGGTTTTGATTGCCCCCCGCGATATTGAAACCTACAGCGGGAAGCTCGCCAAGCGAGTGATTCCGGGCACCCCGGTGGTTATTGAGCTAGCCGATACCCAAACTAAAGAGGTGGTTGAGGTTCTGGAAGTCGATGCCTGTTTAGTTGCCACAGGCCGTATTCCTGCGACCGAGGATCTGGGTCTGGACTCTGTGGGGGTGAGCTTAGATCGCCGTGGCTTTATCCCCGTCGATGACTACCTTGCCGTGACCCGTGAGGGTGAACCCGTGCCTCACCTTTGGGCCATTGGTGATGCTACGGGTAAAATGATGCTTGCCCATGCGGCTTCGGCTCAAGGCATTGCTGTGGTGGAGAGCATTGTTGGCCGTCCCTACTCTGTGGATTATCGCAGTATTCCCGCTGCGGCCTTTACCCATCCGGAGATGAGCTTTGTTGGCCTCACCGAACCCCAAGCCCGTGACCTTGGGGAAAAAGAAGGGTTTGAGGTGAAGGTGGTTCGCACTTACTTTAAGGGGAACTCTAAGGCATTAGCGGAAGGGGAGACCGATGGCTTAGCGAAGGTGATCTTCCGGGCGGATACGGGCGAGCTGTTGGGGGCGCATATTTTTGGTCTTCACGCCTCAGATCTCATTCAGGAAGCGGCTAATGCTATTCGCGATCGCCAAAGCGTGAGCCATCTTGCCTTTAATGTGCACACTCACCCCACCCTGTCTGAGGTACTGGATGAAGCCTTTAAGCGTGCCCACGAAATGATGTCCCATCCCTGAGCTTTGCTACCATAAAAGCGGTACCCTAACATGATCCGTAACCGGAGGAGTGGGTGATGACTCAAGCAACACAGCCTGCCAAAGGAATTTTGATGACGGATGCTGCGCTACAGCACGTTTTAGAACTGCGGCAAAAACACGGTCAAGACCTGTGTCTGCGGGTCGGTGTCAAGGGGGGCGGGTGCTCAGGGATGTCCTACACGATGGATTTTGAAGACCCTGCCAATATTCGTCCTGATGATCACGTATTTGACTACGATGGCTTTAAGGTGGTCTCGGATCCCAAGAGTATGCTCTACATCTACGGCTTAGTCCTAGACTATAGCAATGCCCTCATTGGTGGTGGCTTTAAGTTTACAAACCCGAATGCAACCCAGACCTGTGGCTGTGGCACATCCTTTTCTGCCTAAGGAGTAACTCCCTTGACCACTGAAACGTCGCAACCCCTGAGTGAAGTTGAACGTCAATTTGAAGCAGCGATCGCCCGCTATAAAGACGGTGCCCCTGCGTCGGAGCTAATTCCCACGTTTAAGGAGATTTGCCAGCGTGCCCAAAAAAGCAGTGCGGCATGGACATGCTTGTCGTGGCTGTACCTCTTAGATGACAACCCCCCATCGGCCTACAAAGCAGCTCAAAAAGCGGTCAAACTCAACCCTGAAGATCCACAAGCCCGTATTAATCTGGCGATCGCCATGCTAGAGATGGGGAAAAAAGGGGTGCGCCCCCACATTGAACTGGCTCAAACCATTGTGGCAGCAGTTGCCGAGCTACGCCAAGAAGTCCTAGAGAATTTTGCCGATGGCCACCAACGCAAGCCAGAATGGCCAACCCTTAAGCGGGTTCAGCAGTGGGTGCTCGGAGGCTAGGGTATGGGTCGCCTGCGGGAGATTGTGAATTGGCTATTGGTGGCTGATACCTTCTTTGTGCTGGCTAGCTTTGGTTGGTTTGTCTTAGCATTGCTAGGGCGATCGCTAGAGATTCCCTTGGGCTTTGACCTATGGTTGCGCCTGTGGAACCCCCTTTTTATGCCTGCCATTGGCCTATTGATGGCTGCTGCCTTGATCAATGGTGGCATTAGTTACGTCCAGAACCGCTGGCACCTACGCTCGGTGGGGACTGATCTGCGCCCTCGCGATTGAGCGCGGTAAAGGTCAATTGATCGTTGGCAACATCGACTAAAATTGTGTCTCCCGATGTAAAGGTTTCCTCCAATAGCTTGATGGCGAGGGGATTTTCAATTTCCCGCTGAATTGCCCGTTTGAGGGGTCGGGCACCATAGACCGGATCAAACCCAGCCGCCACCAAGTACTCCAGCGCGGCAGCAGTTAACTCTAGGTGGATTTTTTGATCTGCCAATAAACGCTCCACCCGTCGCAGTTGAATTTGGGCGATCTGCATGAGTTCCTGTCGCCCTAAGCCATGGAACAAAATCAGATCATCAATGCGGTTGAGAAATTCTGGGCGGAAGTACTTTTGCACGCTTTGCAGCACCCGTTGCCGCATGTGTTCGTAGCGGCTTTCATCGCTAGCCAAATCTAAAATATGCTCACTACCTAGGTTGCTGGTCATAATAATTACCGTGTTGCGAAAATCCACGGTGCGACCTTGGGAATCCGTGATACGGCCATCATCGAGGACTTGCAACAGGATGTTAAAGACTTCCGGGTGCGCTTTTTCCACTTCGTCAAAGAGAACAACCGCATAGGGTCGGCGGCGAATTGCTTCGGTGAGTTGGCCGCCGCTATCAAACCCCACGTAGCCGGGGGGGGCACCAATCATCCGCGAGACGGCGTGCTTTTCCATGTACTCCGACATGTCAATGCGCACTAGGGCACTCTCATCATCAAAAAGCGCATCCGCAAGGGTACGTGCTAGTTCCGTTTTACCCACCCCCGTTGGCCCTAGGAATAAAAACGACCCAATAGGACGGGCGGGGTCTTTCATCCCGGCGCGGGCGCGGCGAATGGCTGCAGCAACAGCCGCAACGGCCTCTTGTTGACCAATAACCCGCTGATGCAATACCGCTTCCAGTTGCAGGAGTTTTTGCCGCTCTGAGGCTAAGAGCTTCTGTAGCGGAATCCCCGTCCACTTGGCAACAATTTCGGCAATATCGGCATCGGTGACCTGATCTCGCAAGAAGGTGGTGCCTGCCGCTTGCAATTCTAGAAGTTGAGTCTCAGTGGCTTCGAGTTCCCGTTGTAGGGTTTCTAGGCGACCGTATTTCAGTTGAGCTGCCTTATTCAGGTTGTAGTCACGCTCCGCTTGATCAATTTGCAGCTTGACGTGATCTTCTTCCTCTTTCAGACTGTTGATGCGCTCCAAGAGTGTTTTCTCAGCTTGCCAACGCTCCTGCATGGCTTTTTGGCGGGATTGCAGTTCAGCAATTTCCGCTTCAATGCGCTGGCGGCGATCGCGAGTGGCCTGTAGGGGAGCCTTACTGAGGCTGAGATTTTCTTCCTGCTGCAGGGAGAGCTTCTCCATTTCCAGTTGCATCAGGCGGCGCTCAATACTTTCCAACTCAGCAGGCTTGGAGGTGATTTCCATCTTGAGCTTGGCCGCTGCTTCATCCACCAAGTCAATGGCCTTATCCGGCAAAAAGCGATCGCTAATGTAGCGATCCGAGAGCACGGCCGCAGCAACAAGGGCAGAATCAGTGATCTTAACGTTATGGTGAATTTCGTAGCGATCTTTGAGACCCCGCAGAATGGAAATGGTGTCTTCCACGGAAGGCTGACCGATATACACCTGTTGAAACCGCCGCTCTAGAGCCGCATCCTTCTCAATGTGTTTACGGTACTCATCGAGGGTACTAGCACCAATACAACGCAGTTCACCGCGCGCCAGCATTGGCTTGAGTAAATTACTGGCATCCATCGAGGAGTTTTGATTGGCACCTGCGCCCACGACGGTGTGCAGCTCATCGATAAACAGGACGACGTGGCCGTCGGAGTGAGTGACTTCGTGCAAGACAGCCTTGAGGCGATCTTCAAAATCTCCGCGAAACTTAGCACCCGCCACTAAACTCCCCAGATCAAGGGAAATCAGGCGGCGATTTTTGAGGGATTCTGGCACATCCCCGTTGATAATGCGCTGGGCGAGTCCTTCCGCAATGGCGGTTTTWCCCACTCCTGGCTCCCCAATGAGGACAGGGTTATTTTTTGTACGACGGGAGAGAACTTGAATGACGCGGCGAATTTCTTCATCCCGGCCAATCACCGGGTCAAGCTTGCCTTGGCGGGCTGCTTCTGTGAGGTCGCGACCGTATTTTTCAAGGGCGGCATACTTGCTCTCGGGGTTTTGGTCGGCTACTTTTTGGGCACCGCGAATGGCTTTGACACTGGCGGCTAACTGGTCGCGATCGCAGTTGAGAGCACGGAATAGCCGTTGACCAATGCGGCGATCGCCCACAAAGGCCAGCAAAATATGCTCAATGGAAATAAACTGATCCTCCTGTTCTTGGCGGAGGCGATTTGCCTCATCCAGCAGGGTATCTAAACTACGACCACAGTAGAGTTCTCCGCCTGCTGGGATGCGCGGCTGCTGCTTCGCAAAATCTATCAACCGCTTCAGCACCCAGTCGGTGTCAATATCTGCCCGCTCCAGAATCAGTTGACCCAGCCCTTCCTCTTGGAGAATGACAATGAGTAAGTGCTCTGTTTCAAGGTATTGGCTGCGGTACTCCCGCGCCACATCCTGCGATTTGACGATCGCCTCCCATGCTTTGTCAGTAAACTTCGTTGGGTCAGTGGGTTGCATAGAGATGTTTGCCGATCCTTGGGAAAGAGGTTGAGCAGCAGAATAAAGAATTATTACGCTTCCTAGGATACCTGTTCTACGGCAATGGTGGCGGCATCCTTGGCACGGATGGCAACCTCAGTGAGGGTGCCCACCCGCACAGCGAAGGTATCACTAAAGGGCGCACGTCGCAGTAGCGTCACGGGTTGGTTCACAGCAATGCCAAGGGCAGCTAAGCGGCGCTGCCAAGCAGCATCCCCTTCAATAGCCGTAATGCGACCGGTGCTGCCCAGTGGGAGTTGGTGTAGGTACATAAGGCTCCTGCGGATGATCCTCTCAGGGTACTAGCGGCGCGATCGCCGGTAAATCACTTATAATAAGAAATTGCTTTGCGGCGGCATAGCCAAGTGGTAAGGCAGAGGTCTGCAAAACCTTTATCCCCCAGTTCGAATCTGGGTGCCGCCTTAAACAGATAGAAAAGTAATCCTACACCTAAGTCAAGATTGGCTCACAACTGTGCCATAACGTAATAGGGGAGAGGACTAGGGTGAGGGCACCAAAAGACTCAAACCCGAACATCATACGTCTATTCAGCAACGCCGCATTATGGTATTGAAGGCAGACAGGCGGATCTTGCCTTGGGGAGTGCGAGGCAAGGTCGTGCACGATAGCCATCGCTTGGGGCATTTGTAGGCACTACACCGCTGGCGTAACCATTCCTCTAATTGCTCAGGGGTTACCTCCCCAACAGGGACATAGGCTGCCACAACCTGCTCGCCCCACGTTGGATGCGGCTCACCGTAGATGTAAATATCCTTGACCCAGCCACTGCTCAGAAGTAGGGACTCTAATTCTTCAGGGTAAATGTTTTCGCCGCCACTAATAATTTTGCGGCTGGCGCGTCCCCAAATGTAGAGGCGATCGCCGTGCCACTCGCCGCGATCGTCGGTGCGGAACACAGGCGACCCAAAGGGATTGGGGTAGTAACCGCGAGCCAAAGAGGTGGCTTGCACGTCTATGGTGCCATCGGTGCTAATGGTTAGGTGGGCGTGGGGTAAGCTGGAGCCACAGGAGCGATCGCCCCGCAGGAAGTCACCCGCCTTTTGCGCGCAGACCATCCCCGCCGTTTCCGTCATCCCATAGCTTAAACACAGCGGTAACCGATGGCGCTCAGCAGTGTCTAACAGAGAGTTCCACGTTGCTCCGCCGCCAATAAAAATGCCGGCTAAGCTCTGAAGCCAGGGGATTGGGGCGTCACACACTTGGTGCAACTGTCGGGGCACAAGGGATAGCCAAAGGTCTGAGTTCGGCGGCATTGGAGCGTGTTGAAGGTCTCGTAGATGGCGGGCAACGTATAGCTGCCCTCCGGTCCACAGCGATCGCAACACGGGCATGAGGCCACTGACATGGTACAGCGGCAAAATACTCAGGCAGTGGAGGGTTGACACCTGTAAATGCTGCTGCACCCCCTGCACAGCACTGTAGAGCGTCCCAAGGGTATGCATTGCCCAGCGTAATCGGCCTTGGCTGCCGCCGGTGGGAATTAAAATCATCGGTGCCCTGAAGTCTTGTGGTGTTCCCTGCGCCTCTAAAGGAGGAACCGCTCCCCATGCCTGATAGCCCCTAGGAACAACGGTGGCCACCTGCTGCCACTCGTGTGCTTGCCACAGCGGATTGGCCAAGAGGAGGGGGGTGTCTGTACTCAGCGCTGCCAAGATGCCGCTGATAAAGTCCAGTGGCTCTGTTTCCGCCAACACCAAAAGCGATGGACGCGAGGCCAGTAACAGCGCTTGGCGATGCTCGAGGGGAAGTGCTACGGCGTGCCATGCGCCTGAGTGCCCGTACCACAGCCAATCCGACGGCGGCGACGCGAGGGGGATGGGGTCAAGCGTAAGGGTTTGTAACACACTTTGCCTAATTTAACAGAACTAAATCGTTAAAATCAAAGGATAGGGAGTGACTATTAGGAGAGTGCAGACTGACTATTCCACAGATACAACAGGTGGCCGCGATCGCTGACCCTAGCCTCAAGCTAGCATGGACTGCTGCCTACGCCGCAGACGATCGCAAGGCGGTGGACATTTGTCTTCTTGATGTAACTGGGGTGTCGTACCTCACTGACTATTTTGTCATTGTTACGGGACTGTCTAAAACGCAGGTGCGAGCCATTTACCAAGCGGTGGAGGAGGCTGCTCAAACCCACTGCCAACGACAACCGCAGCATACGGAAGGCCAAGACAACTGTTCATGGGTGCTGATGGACTACGGGGATGTGATTGTCCATATCCAACTCCCGAAGGAACGCCAATACTATAACTTAGAAGCGTTTTGGGGACATGCCCGGCGCATCCCCTTTGAGCCGCTGGTCACCACCTAGGGACACATGCCATGACGCAACTGCCATGGTGGAAGTGGTTTCTTTTGGCACTACCACTGGTGGCGATCGCCTTGCTGGTTCTCATTGCCGCCTCGATCCAAATTCATGCGTGGGGACTAAGTTGGCTGTGGGCGGTGGTGGTGGTGGTTCTCATTCTCTGGCGGTGGGGGGTAGCCCATTGGCTGGTGGAAACCCAAGCAACGCCAGCGCTACCAGAATTGCTCAACGGTGGCGATCGCACCGCCCAAGATCAACAGGCGCTGCAAATTCTACAGGATATTTTGGCCAAGAGTCGTGACGATGTTCCCCCGTGGGAAAATTGGCTCCTGTTTTGGCAGCGGGCACACACCCTTGTCAATGGCATTGCTCATGTGTATTACCCCAATAGTCAACGCCCATTGCTGCACATCTATGTGCCCCAAGCCTATCGCCTCCTGCGGGATACGGTGGAGGATGTGGATCGCTGGCTGCAAACCCTCGACCCCATTTTGTCACGGGTGACGGTGGGGCAAGCGGTACGCGCCTACGAACTCTCTCGCCAATGGGCACCCGCTGCCCGCTGGGGGGTCACCGCATGGCAACTCTCCCAGTGGCTGCTGAACCCCAGCGTTGCCCTGACCAACACCCTCACTCAGGGGCAACAGCAAAAAGCCAACCAAGCCCTAATTGCCAATTTAGGCTTAACCCTGCGCGAACAAACCCTCAAAGCCCTCGGCTTACGGGCGATCGCCCTGTACAGTGGCGCGGTTCCCTCCCTTGACCTCCCATCTCCTAGTCTTCAGACTGGCACTCTCCAAGATATCCTCGAAGAAACCCTGCCCCTCACCCGGGCTGAGACCGATCCGGTGAATGTGTTTTTGGTGGGGCGCACAGGAGCCGGCAAAAGTAGCCTCATTAATAGCTTGTTTGCGGCTCCCACTGCCGATGTTTCCCCCCTGCCCAATACCGCAGAGATTCGCCAGTATCGTTGGCAAGCGGATTTGATGTTGTGGGACACCCCCGGCTACGAAGACATTCAGGGTGCGGATATTCAAGCTCGTCTGCGGCAACTCCTGCCACGGATGGATGTGGTGCTCCTGCTCACGCCGGCACTGGATCCTGCCCTTGCCCCAGATTTAGTGGCCTTAGACATTATTCGTCAGCAGGTTGCGGATCTGCCGATTGTGGTGGTGGTCACTCAAGTTGATCGGTTGCGCCCTTTGCGGGAGTGGGATCCGCCCTACGATTGGCAGCGGGGTAGCCGTGCAAAAGAAGTAAGTATCCGTGAGGCTGTGGCCTATCGTCAGCAGCAATTTGCCCCCTATACCCCCCATCTCTTCCCTATCGTTAATGTCACGGATGAGCGCAGGGCATGGGGGCTACCCGAGTTGAGCGATACCGTACTCCGTCTGGTCAACCCAGCAAAACAGATCCGTATGGCACGGTGGCTCAAGGATCGCCAGACCCGCCTCCATGCAGCGTCGCGATTGATCGACACCTACTGTAGCCGTATCACCACCAGCCAAGGGGTGGCAGACTTACTCAAACGACCTGTCCTGCAGTTTCTATCGACAATGCTGACGGGGTCGCCCGCTGCGGCGTGGCTGTTGGCGGAAAAGCTGCCCCTTGAGCAGTTGCCGGTGATTCTGTGCAAGCTGCAGCTGGCCTACGAGCTTTATACCCTGCTGCAAACGCCGGGCGATCGCCTCGAAGTGACTCCCCGCTCCTTTGACCTGAGAGAGATTGTCCCCCTTGTGCTGCATACCCGTGCGCCCCTTGAGCAGGATACGTGGGCAACAGGGCACACCCTCGTTGAATACTGGAGCCAAGCCCAACCCTCGCAGTCTCTAATGGCTCGTTACAATGATTACTGGCAGCGATTTCGTGCCTAACGCCTGGGAAGCCCCTGCAACATTAATCCCAGAAAATAGGTAAAGATGGGAGAAGTCAGTCTCGTTCTTTGCCATGGAATCATCCTCTGTGAGTCCTGCTCCCCCTTGGCACCACCTCAGTGCCGATGCTGTGATCGCTCAGTTAGGGAGCGATCGCCACCAAGGACTAAGCCATGAGGCCATTCAACAGCGACAGGCGCAGTACGGTCGTAATGAACTCATTGAAAGTGGCCGGCGACCTAAGTGGCAGATTTTGCTGGATCAGTTTCGCAATATTATGCTGATCATGCTCCTTGTGGTGGCGGTCATTTCTGGGGTGTTAGATATTGTTGAAGCCCTCGAAGAGCAGACAATCCCGTTTCCTAAAGATGCGATCGCCATTTTAGTGGTCGTTATCCTCAACGGCATTCTTGGGTATGTTCAGGAAGCCCGCGCCGAGGACGCCTTAGCCGCCCTCAAAAGTATGGCCGCCCCCAAAGTGCGGGTGCTCCGCGAAGGAAAAATTACTGAAATTGACTCGCCAGAACTGGTGGTGGGGGATATTTTCTTTCTGGAAGCAGGGGTGAAGGTGGCTGCCGATGGCCGCCTGATCGAGGCTGTTAACCTACAAATTCGCGAAGCGGCTCTCACCGGTGAGGCAGAAGCCGCCAGTAAAAATGCTGACAAACTCTTACCAGAGGATACAGAACTGGGCGATCGCGACAACTTGGTGTTTGCGGGTACTGAAGTCAACCAAGGGCGSGGGGTCGCTGTGGTTACCGCCATTGGCATGAACACTGAACTGGGTAAAATTGCCGCTGCCTTAGACGCCGTTGAGCAGGAACCCACCCCCCTGCAAAAACGAATGACAGAACTGGGGAATCGGCTGGTGTGGATCGCCCTTGTCCTTGTGGCTATCGTGGTTGTGGGGGGCACTCTTTACGATAGAGCCTTGTTCGGGCACCTTGTTGAAGTCTCCCTGAGTATGGCCGTCGCAGTGATTCCCGAAGGCTTGCCTGCGGTGATTACCGTCACCCTTGCCCTAGGCACCCAGCGAATGGTGAAACGCCATGCCCTCATCCGCCGCTTGCCAACCGTGGAAACCTTAGGGAGCGTCACCACGATCTGCTCCGATAAAACCGGCACCCTGACCCAAAATAAAATGGTGGTGCAGGCGATCGCCACCCCATCCTACCGCGCTAAGGTCAGCGGCCATGGCTATGATCCCACAGGCGAATTTTACGATATAAGCGCCACGAGTGCCGATGCGCTGTACGAACGCCAACTGCTGCTGCTGGCCGGTGCCTTGTGTAACGATGCGCTGCTGAAGCAGCACGCTGCCGAGTGGGTTATTTTAGGAGACCCCACTGAAGGGGCGCTGTTGCCCCTTGCCCTCAAAGGAGGGCTAGACCCCAGTGCTCTGCGGCACAATGCTGAGCGCGTGGTTGAATTTCCCTTTGATGCCGATCGCAAGCGCATGAGCGTCGTGTATCGCACCAGTTCTATCCCTGACTTGCCAACCGATGCCCCCTATTGGATGGCCACAAAAGGCTCGCCGGAGCTAACCCTAGAGCGATGCCAATGGCAACAGGTTGGAACGGCGGTGGCACCGCTGACCCCCGAGAACCGCCAACACGTTCTTGCAGCAAACAACGACTTAGCGGCGCAAGGGTTACGGGTGTTAGGACTGGCCTACCGCTACTGGGCAGAGCCCCCGGCGGCTGATGCCGTTGAGTCCAGCGAACAAGATCTGGTCTGGTTGGGTTTAGTGGGCATCTTGGATCCGCCGCGCCCGGAAGTCCTAGAGGCCGTGGCCACCTGCCGCACCGCAGGCATTCGCCCGATCATGATTACCGGCGATCATCAACTCACTGCCAAAGCCATTGCCAGTCAAATTGGCATCTGTAACTGGGGCGATCGCGCCCTCACCGGTCGGGACATTGAAAAATTCACCCCCGCAGAGCTGGATGCTGCCACCCTAGAGGTCAACGTCTATGCGCGGGTCTCACCCGAACACAAGCTGCGGATTGTTAAATCCCTACAGCACCACGGTGATATTGTGGCCATGACCGGCGACGGGGTCAACGATGCCCCTGCCCTCAAGCAAGCGGATATTGGGGTTGCCATGGGCATCACAGGCACCGATGTGACCAAGGAAGCCAGCGATATGGTGCTCTTGGACGATAACTTTGCCACCATCGTTGCGGCCACAGAAGAAGGTCGAATTATTTACAGCAACATTCGCCGCTTCATTAAGTACATCCTTGGCTCGAATATTGGCGAGGTTATTACCATTGCCTCCTCACCCCTGTTGGGCTTAGGGGGAGTGCCCTTAACTCCTTTGCAAATTCTCTGGATGAACCTTGTAACCGATGGCTTGCCCGCCCTTGCCTTGGCGGTTGAACCCGGAGATCCCGATGTGATGAAACGCCCCCCYATCCCCCCCAATGAAAGTATTTTTGGCCGCGGCTTGGGATCCTACATGGTGCGGGTTGGGCTGATTTTAGCCATCGTCAGTATTACCCTCATGGTCTGGGCCTACGGCTATACCGCCACCCATCCAGTAGAGGGGCTGGAACCCGACCGCTGGGCCACCATGGTCTTTACGACCCTCTGCCTTGCCCAGATGGGTCATGCCCTTGCCGTGCGCTCCACAAGCCGCCTCACCCTAGAAATAAGCCCAAGGTCTAACCCCTACATTTGGGCATCAGTCATCTTGACCACCTGTTTACAACTTTTACTGATCTATGTGCCAGCCCTGCGACGGTTTTTTGGCACTCACCTACTGTCCGCCACCGAGTTAGCGGTTTGTATTGGCTTTAGCTCCCTTGTGTTTGTGTGGGTCGAGCTAGAAAAACTACTGCTACGCTTCCTGAGGAAGCGCGCTCCCGTTGAGTTGTCATGATTTAATCTCTGTGAACCCACACTAGGTGTTGAGCACCTCTAGAATCTGGTGGCTGAGGTGGCGTAATTGCTGTTGCAGCTCTAGCAAGGGCAAGTTGTTGCCACTGAAGATGCCGCCGCCAATGCTGCTAAAGCGCCACTGCTCACTCATATAACTAAAGCCAACGATGTCTAGCCCAATGGCGCGGCGCTGGGGTATCTCGGAATCGCTATAGAGGCGAATCTGCAGCAGCAGACTACGGGCTTGCCAGCGGCGGCTCCACCCAGGCAGATGGAAGCCAATGTCAATGGAGTCCGGATCCATGAGATCGCGGGTGTGGGGATCATCTGCCCATGGCTGTAAGTCTGCACGCAAATCGCCATTGCACTGCTTAAACAGGTGGACGATCGCCCCCAGTTTACTGGCCATTTGCAGGGTAACGGCTTGCTCCGCTGCATTCACCTTTGTGTTCTCCACAACACCTTTGCTTCCCAAGGTTAGCGAGGAGATACGGCTTGATCAACTGCTGGGGGGGTGGCAGGAGCGGTTGCGGGCGTTAGGGGACGGTCTAGGCGCGGTTGCCCCACCGAGTAGGTAAGGGCATAGCTTTGCACTAACAACCAGAACCAAAGGGAGGGGGCAAGGGGTTCTAGCCATGGCTGAGCGTGCCGGACAAGGGGCGGCAACCAAGGGGCAAACAGTGCATGGTACACCGCATCGAGGGTGAAATTCAGATAGATAAACAGCCAGCGCAGCAAGTCTGCGGTGCCCGCCATTTGCCAAATCCACCACAGTAGCCCCGGATTCTGCCAAGCGGCGCGCAGTGCCATCCGGTTAAAGGGTAGCCAGCCGGCGCGATCTTTAATAAAGCGATCCACCAGTTCAGGAGATTCTTGGCCGAGAATGCCAAAAAAGGTGTTGAGCATAGCATTCACCCGCTCCGGCGGCAGGGGACGATCGCTGGGCACCATCATCCCCCGCGAAAATAGCCATGTAACCGCAGTATTACTTTGATAGGCACGGATTTGGTTGAGGAATGGCTGTTGCACTAGATCATGGCGCAGGGCGGTATCCAGTAAGTCCGTGAGGCGCGGCAAGTTGCGCACTAGGGAGCCAAAGCCCGTAAAGACTAGAGGCGACTGCAACGAGGCGGCATCGCCAATGGCCAGCACCCGATCAATGGCGACGGCGCGATCGCCGCGATGGTGACTAAAATGGCCCGGAATGTAGCCAAAGGTGGGCTTGACCCAGGTGAGTTCCTCAAGGTTACAGCGACGATACTCTGGCAAAATGCTAAAAAAGTCTTCGTAAAGCTCTAGCAGCGACCCCGGAAACTGCGGCTCAATACGGTGGTAGTGAAACAGGTAAATGGTGCGCTCCTCCCCTGCCCCGGGAAACAACTCCCAGATTAACTGACGACCCCGCGAACTATCGCCATGGCTGTGGAGCACATCCCCGTAGCGGCCATCCCACACCTCTGGGGAGATCCCCTTCACAATCGCGCCAACGGTGGGGCACACACTGTCAAAGGCACGGCCACCATTCAACTGCCGGGCAATGGGGGAGGCCGTGCCCATCGCATCAATCAGGACGCGGGCGATCGCCTGCTGCGGCGTCCCCGTGTGGCGCTGCTGTGCCTGTACCACCACGCTATTGGGGTGCACCGTTGCCCCCACAAAGTCGGTGTAGTCCCAAATTTCGCCCCCTGCTTGGCAGAGCTTTTGGCCGCACAACCGCAAAAACTTCGCCGAGTCAAGGGCAATATTCAACACCGTAGGCGTATGGAGAACAGGGGCGCGGCAATGGGCAGGGCTGGTGGCATCAAAAAATTTGTTGAATCCATCTAAATATTCGCGGGCAATCACGCTTTCAAATTCAGCGGTGGTAAACAAGCCCAAATCAATCAGGTTCTGAAACTCCGCTCGCGAAATATTCCACTCCCGATTCATCCGGCCAAAGGGGAGCCGCTCAATCAGCAACACCCGATAGCCCAGACGCGCCATCACCGCTGCATGAACAACCCCCAGGGCACCCCCCACGTACACCAAGTCGTAGGTGGGCGCTTCAGAGGGACTAGTCACTCGTTGCAGCACTGGCACCGGCGGGGTGGGACGCTGTACCCCTTCCCGCCAACGTTGTTCCCACCAGTAAACCCGCTCCAAGTCGGCTTCCCCGTGGGGCATCTGTTGAAAGTACTTAACCGTCAGCGGATAGCGATCGCCCAAGGCGGCAAAAATTGAGGTACCCTGCGGCCATGGGGGCGGTACGACCGGCTGCAACGGAAATGCAGATCGGATTGCGGTGCTTAACTGTTTGACACAGGCGGCCTCTTGCGGCCATGGCTGCGTGCCCCATCGCACGACCTTGAGGTAGGTTGTCCGCTGCAAATTCCAGAAAAACACCGCCAGTTGCGTCCCATGGGGGGGCAGTTGCCAACATCCACCGCTCGGCTTCGGGGCGATCGCCCCCACCATAGGCTGAAACGTCTGCTGTAACCATGTAATGACTGCCTTGGTATCTGGTGTTGGAATCTCAGCGTAGAACAGTTCTTGCATTTTGTTTCAAATGTGCGGTAAGGGGCTTGACAGAGCCAAAATTTAACGTAAACTGCACTGTACTCACTTAATAGTTTAAGAGAGTTTACAGTTTCTCAGAATTGCCCTGTTGCCCTATGTATTATCCCATCCCACGGAGTCTCGAAGAAATGGCCGCCCTCAGCCACTACCCCGTTAGTGAAGAGCTGGTCGCTGCAGCGATCGCCGGTATGATTACCATCTGCCGTGCCCAAGGCCACACCCTTGCCGATGTGCAGGCATGGGTTCTAGATGACGATGACCTACTGGATGCCAAAACTCGCCAATGGTTGAGCGACGTGGTAGAGGCGGCATGGTCGAGTGTGGCTTAAGGGGTGGCAGACTCTAGGGCGCCGCCAAATGGGTAGGGATGCTAAGCCATACAAACATACAAAACATACAATACGTACAATAAGGCGTGAGCCTAGTGTTGATCTCTACCCTAGCCTATGCAACTCTCCCCCCAAGAAAAAGATAAGCTCCTGATTTTTACAGCGGCTCTTGTGGCAGAGCGGCGCAAAGAACGCGGCCTCAAACTCAACTATCCCGAAGCGGTAGCCTACATTTCAGCCGCAATCCTAGAAGGAGCGCGGGAAGGGCGCACAGTCGCCGACCTCATGAACTACGGTACCACCCTGCTGGGGCGCGATGAGGTCATGGCAGGGGTGCCAGAAATGCTCTCAGAAGTGCAAGTAGAAGCAACATTCCCCGATGGGACGAAACTGGTGACGGTTCACACCCCCATTCGCTAGCTCCCTTGAGACTCCAGATAGGCCGCAGCCCCGATGGCCTGCAGGCGGGKATTTTTAGCCGTCACGGTATTCCGCAGCTGCTCGCGATAGGCGATCACTTGGGCTAATAGCTCGGCATTATGACTTGCCAGCAGTTGCACCGCGAGTAGCCCGGCATTCTGGGCATTCCCGATCGCCACGGTGGCCACTGGGATGCCAGCGGGCATTTGCACAATCGAGTAGAGCGAATCAAGACCCTGTAAATGACGACTGGGCACCGGCACGCCAATGACCGGCAAGGGGGTCAACGCCGCAATCATCCCCGGCAAGTGAGCCGCCCCACCCGCCCCCGCAATAATGACCTTAATTCCCCGTTGGTGGGCACCCTGGGCAAACTCCACCATCGCCAATGGGGTACGGTGGGCTGAAAGAATGGCCACATCGTAGGGAATGGCAAACTGCTCACAAATGGCGATCGCACCGTGCATCGTCGGCAGGTCAGAATCACTGCCCATCACAATGGCAACAACAGCGTGGGACATGAAGATACCGTGAAGTTAAGCTGCAAATTCGACACAGTTTGTCATACTACACCGCTAAAGTTAGGATTGGTTCCCGGAAATTTGTATATTTATTGCAAAGGCTTTAATCTTCAGGGCAGTTTTCCTAAAATTCGAGTACCTTGCTGTCCCAGCTTACTCTGGAACGGCACCCCCAACGACAAAGATTCGCTTACTGCCTACCCAAGCCGCGAGGATAGCCCCCATGCCTAACGAGTTGCAAAAGTACCGTTTCGTCTGCACCCTCACCTTTGGGGATATTTACGGTCAGGTGATTGTTTGGCTCATTGTGATTTTTATTGGTCTAGCGGCCTCCGTCACCCTCTACAATAATCCAGTTCAAGCCTTTTTAGTTGGTGGCTTAATCCTAGTGCTAACCCTCCCCTTTTTACTGTTTGCGTTTGTCACCACCTTACTTAACCATATTGAAATGCGCCCAGTGGCGGTTGGCGAAAAGAAAAAGCGTAAGGATGCTGCAGTTGCCTCCTCTGCAGGAGTGGCCCCTGCCAACTAGGCGATCGCCCCCATGCCACCCCCTGAGCCATCCCTATGCTGTATTGGTTAACGTTTTTAGAGACCTTACCTAGGCCAACCCTGCCAGATCCCCCCCGTCCTAGGGTTGAGACCCCTACCGCTACTGCACTGGTGGCCGAGGCACCCCCCCTCATCGTTGGCAATCTGGGTGGGGTAGGTAGCCTGCTGGTTTTTCCGGGGTTGATTGCGGGTATTGTCATCCTGCTGTTGATGAGCATTTGGGCCTATACCCGCGTTTACGTTATTACCCCTAACAACGAAGCCTTTGTGCGCACAGGCGGTATTTTTGTTAAAAAGAAAACCGTCATTCTCAATGGCGGTTGTATTGCCTTGCCGGGGTTTCACGAGCTAACCCGGGTGCCGCTGCGGGAAATTTCTATCGATGTCGAGCGCACTGGCAAGTTAGCCGTACGCACCCAAGACTACCTGCGGGCGGATATGCGAGTGACCTTTTACGTCTGCATTAACGCCACCGAAGAGGATGTGCTAACGGCAGCGGCGCGCCTCTCCCAAAATAATCGGATTACCCCCGAAGATATTAAGAACGCCCTAGAAAAACGGGCTGATGATGCGATTCGGGCAGCAGCAAAGCATAAGTCTCTGGCGGAAATTGATTCGGATAAATTAGGTTTTGCCCAGGAAGTCCTAAATTTGGTGCAACAGGATCTACAAAAAGTTGGCCTAACCCTGAACAACATTGCCATCTCGGAAGTGCAAGAGAGCGACACCTACGACGAAAATAATTTCTTTGATGCCCAAGGTGTTCGCCTGCGCACGGAAACCATTCAACGCTCGATTCAACAAAAGCGGGAGGTCGAGCTTTCGACGCGGGTGGCCATTGAGCAAAAAGAACTGGATGCGCAAAAACGCTCCCTACAAATTCAGGAAGAGCAAGAAGCGGCACTGTTGAGTCAGCGGTTGAAAATAGAAGCCCTCAAAGCCCAGCGAGAGCGGGAAATTGAAGAAGCGAAAGCCGCAGAGGCCGCCGCAACCCAGCGAGCAAAGTTGCTACAAGCACAATCGGTTGAGGAAGAAGAAATTCGCAAAAAGCTAGCGATTCGGCAGAAGGAAATTGAAGCCAGTATCGAGCTTGAGGAAAAAAATAAGCTCCTTAAGGTAACGCAAGCGCAGCAATTGCAAGAAGCAGAAATTGCCGAGATCAATCGGCAGCAACAGGTGGAGGCTAATCGTCTCCAAGCCCAAGTGATGGTGGCCGAGTCTGAACGCTTGGCACGGCTGGCGCAGGAAGATGTGGCGATCGCCGTGGCCACCAAGAAAAAAGAAAGCCTTATGGCCGAAGCGGAGCGGGCGCGGGCAGAATCTGCGGTCACAACGGCCATCGAAGTGGAAAAAGCTGATCGCGAGAAGCATTTGGCCATTATTGCCGCAGAGCGCGAAGCGGCTGAAAAGCGCGTCCTTGATCAGAACGTGGTAGAAATTGATGTGTTCCGCCGTCGTCGCCAAGCCGAAATTGCTCAGCAGGCAGCAGAACTGGAAGCTGAAGCGATTCGCACCCTTGCCGCAGCTAACCGCGATAAAGCCATGGCCGAAGCTGCGGGGCTCGAAGCATTGCTTGCCGCCAAAAATGTCATTAGCACTGCCAACCTAACGGCGCAGGTCATTACTAGCCTGTGGCCGGAGTTAGCAAGCCAGTTACCAGAGGTGCTCAAAGCCCTTGCCCCTCAGCCTGGGGTCATTGGGGATGCTAAGATCTACGCCTTCCCAGGGGCAAACGGTGCGGGTGCGCCAGAGATTAATAAACTGTTACTCTCCACCAGTGGGCTGGCCTTGATCAATGCTCTCTTTGAAGAGGGTAAGCTGGGGGTTTTACTGGCGCAAATTAAACGTCTATTGCAGGATGAAGCATAGTTAGAGCCATGCGGCCAGAGCAGTCAGCACCCCTAACCCCAGCAAAGCAAGCCAAATAAAGGCATTGGGTAAGGGGGTTGCCGGGGGTGGTGGCTCTTGGGGCTTTGGGGATGCCGCGGCGGTCGGTTTAGGGATGCCAGCGTAGGGGGACTCATAGGGGCGATCGCCCACCTGGGAAAGATCGGGAATTTGACTGTACCACTCAGGGCGGCGCTTGAGTTGGGGTGCCTGCAAAATAGCGAGCAATCGCCGACCTTCCTGCCGAGTGTAGCGATCGGGATGGCGCTGTAGCTGCCGACATAGGGCTAAGGCCGCAGCCTGATCTCCTAGGGCACTGTAGGCCATCACGAGCCAAAGATGGATTTCGCCAGTGCAAACAACATTGCCCTCCGCAAGGGCTGCCGCCTGCTCCAAGAGGGTCACCGCTTTAGAATACTCCCCTTTTTCCAATGCTTGCTGCCCCCGCTGCAATAGGGCTGACACTTGATGCTCCATCAAAACAAAAAGTAGCGCTGGGCAAGGGGTAACACGGTGGCGGGTTCACAGGTGAGCAGTTCACCATCGGCGCGCACCTCGTAGGTTTCTGGATCTACCTCAATGTGGGGCAGATAATCGTTTAGTTTCAGGTCAGCTTTCCGGAGCTGGCGAATATGGCGCACCGGCAGTACTGGCTTTTGCATAGAGAGTTGTGTGGGGATATTGTTGGCAATACCCGCCTGAGACATAAAGGTCACTGAAGTGGCCGTACAACAGCCGCCGTAGGCAGCAAACATGGGCTGCATATGCACGGGCTGGGGGGTAGGAATACTGGCGTTGGCATCCCCCATTTGGGCGTAGGCAATCAGCCCTCCCTTAAGCACCAGTTCTGGTTTGACTCCGAAAAAGGCCGGTCGCCACAGGCACAGATCGGCAATCTTACCCACCTCCACCGACCCCACGTACTCCGCAATGCCGTGGGTGATGGCGGGGTTAATCGTATATTTGGCAACGTAGCGGCGAGCACGAAAGTTATCGTGGCTGGCAGCAGCATGGCTGGGGTCGCTGAGGTGCCCTCGCTGTACCTTCATTTTGTGGGCAGTTTGCCACGTGCGGATAATGCTTTCCCCGACCCGTCCCATGGCTTGGGAGTCGGAGGAGATAATACTAAAGGCACCCATATCGTGCAAAATATCTTCGGCGGCAATGGTTTCGCGGCGAATCCGAGACTCTGCAAAGGCTACATCTTCGGGAATGCTCGGGTCAAGGTGGTGGCACACCATTAACATATCGAGGTGTTCATCTAAGGTGTTGATGGTGTAGGGTCGGGTGGGGTTCGTGGAGGAGGGCAGCACATTAGCCTGACCGCAAACCTTGATAATGTCGGGCGCATGCCCTCCCCCAGCACCTTCGGTGTGGTAGGCATGGATGGTGCGGTTTTTGAAGGCGGCGATGGTATCTTCCACAAACCCTGACTCGTTGAGGGTGTCGGTGTGGATGGCAACTTGGATGTCGTAGGCTTCAGCCACACTCAGGCACGTATCAATGGCTGCTGGGGTGGTGCCCCAGTCTTCATGGAGTTTGAGGCCAATGGCTCCTGCTTCCACTTGCTCGTTCAGTCCTTGGGGCTGGCTGCTATTGCCTTTGCCCAAAAAGCCGAGATTGACCGGGAAGGCATCGGCAGCCTGTAGCATCCGATAGAGGTTCCACGGCCCAGGCGTGCAGGTGGTGGCGTTGGTGCCGGTGGCAGGGCCTGTACCGCCGCCAATCATGGTGGTGATACCAGATGCGATCGCCGTAACAATTTGCTGGGGACAAATAAAGTGAATGTGGGCATCAATACCGCCAGCGGTGAGGATCATGCCTTCGCCAGCGATCGCCTCGGTGCCAGGTCCAATGATAATATCCACCCCTTCTTGGGTATAGGGATTGCCCGCTTTGCCAATCTTGGCAATTTTGCCGTCCTTAATGCCGACATCGGCCTTGACCACCCCCCACCAATCGAGAATCACCGCATTGGTAATGACCACATCCACAGCACCCTCGGCATTAGGGATAGGGGACTGCCCCATGCCATCGCGGATCACCTTGCCACCGCCAAACTTCACCTCATCGCCATAACAGGTATAATCCTGCTCGACTTCAATGAAGAGTTCGGTATCCGCTAAGCGCAGGCGATCGCCCACGGTAGGACCATAGGTTTCCGCATAGGCTTGGCGATCCATCCGATAGCTCACGGGTGTTACTCCACAGTAAAGGCATCTTCTAAATACTGGTGTACTCGATAGCATCCCCCCACCGGAGAGGGCTGGTACAGCACCAATGCTACATCAAAGCGACAAGGACTGTCGTGCCATTGGGGATGGGCCTGCAGAAACTCCTGAGCGGTGCCAATGAGTTTTTGTTGCTTGCGGTGGGCGATCGCCTCGAGACCGTCAGCATCCCAATTCTGGGGGCGGCGGGTTTTTACCTCCACAAAGGCCAGCACCCCACCGGGACTGTAAGCCACAATATCTAGCTCGCCCCGACGACAGCCCCAATTGCGGGCTACGATCTGCCACTGTTGCGCCCGCAACCACCTCACCACCGCTTCCTCGCCCCCATTGCCAATCCGACGCATAAACCTCTCTCCCCTTGCTTGCTCCTAGGAATCAGGCTACAATCAGATAACTCATAGTCGTTTCGAGTTTACTTTAGTCATGACATCGCCACGGATTGAAAACGTTGTAATTATTGGTTCTGGGCCGGCGGGCTATACTGCGGCCATCTATGCTGCCCGTGCCAACCTCAAGCCTTTTATGTTTGAAGGCTATCAGGTGGGAGGGCTACCTGGCGGCCAACTGATGACCACCACCGAGGTGGAGAACTTCCCCGGCTTTCCCGAGGGGATTCAAGGACCAGAGTTAATGGCGCGGATGAAAGCGCAAGCCCAGCGCTGGGGCACAGAACTTGTCACTGAAGATGTGATCCAAGTTGATTTTAACCAACGTCCCTTCCTCATTAGCTCCGCCGAGCGGCAGGTCTATGCCCATGCGGTCATCATTTGTACAGGGGCAACGGCCAAGCGGCTGCACCTGCCCGGCGAAGAGCAGTACTGGACGAAGGGGGTGTCTGCCTGTGCCATTTGCGACGGTGCCACGCCCATTTTCAAGGAGGCTGAGTTGGCAGTGATTGGCGGTGGCGACAGTGCTGCGGAAGAAGCGGTTTACCTGACCAAGTATGGCTCCCATGTCCATTTGCTGGTTCGCAGTGACAAAATGCGCGCCAGTAAGGCGATGCAAGACCGGGTGCTGGCCAATCCCAAAATTACTGTTCACTGGCATACCGAAGCCCAAGAAATTCTGGGGGATGGCCACCTGATGACGGGGCTACGGATTCTCAACAAGGCCACGGGAGAAGAGTCTCAACTGGCGGTGCGGGGGCTATTCTATGCCATTGGCCACACCCCCAATACCCAATTATTTAAGGAGTTTCTGGAACTGGATAGTGTTGGCTATATCCTGACCCACCATGGCACCCAGACCAATGTTGCTGGGGTATTTGCCGCTGGGGATGTTCAGGATCATGAGTATCGTCAGGCGATTACGGCGGCGGGAACGGGGKGTATGGCGGCGCTGGAGGCCGAGCGGTGGCTTTCGGCACAGGGGTTGATTCAGGAGTTTCACCAGACGGTTGAGGAGGCCACGGTAACCGCACCCCCCACGCCATCCGCCTCAGCCACCGTAGAGTTTGATCCGACGGCCACAAAGCACCGCGGCAGCTATGCCCTGCGCAAGCTCTTCCACGAGAGCGATCGCCTGCTGCTGGTGAAGTACGTCTCCCCCACCTGTGGCCCGTGCCATACCCTCAAACCCATTCTGGATCGTTTGGTGGATGAATTTGAGGGAAATGTCCAACTCGTTGAAATTGACATCACTGAGGACAGCGCCATTGCCGAGCAAGCGGGGGTCACCAGCACCCCCACCATTCAGCTGTTCAAAAATAAGGAACTGCTGGAGGTGATCGTTGGCATGAAGCCCAAAAGCCAATACCGCGAGACGCTGCAACGGTATCTGAGTGCCTGATGAGCAGCCTTGAGATACTGCTGATTGCCCTAGCGGGGATAGGGGCAGGGTTCATCAATGCCATTGCCGGTGGGGGCACCCTCATTAGCTTTCCGATCCTGATGGCGGCGGGGGTGCCGCCGATGGCAGCCAACATCACCAGCACGGTGGCATTGGTGCCGGGCTACTTGGGGGCAACGCTTGCCCAGCGGCAGGATCTGCAAGGTCAAGGGGCACGGCTGGGGTTCCTGGTTCCCGCTAGTGTGCTGGGGGGGATCAGTGGGGGTGTTTTACTCCTGAGCACCAGTGAGCGGCTGTTTGGTTTTTTGGTTCCCTACCTCATTCTGTTGGCGGCACTCCTGTTGGCACTGCAAGACCCAGTGCGGCGCTGGCTCTTGCAACGGAGACCGCACGGGGGCGGCGGCAGGCTGGCGTGGGCGATCGCCCCGGTATTTCTGGCAGCGCTCTACGGCGGCTACTTTGGTGCCGGGCTGAGTGTGATTCTCCTAGCCACGCTGGGGATGGTACTGGAGGATACCTTGACCCGGCTCAATGGCCTGAAACAACTCCTCGCCTTTGCGGTCAATGGGGCAGCCGCTGCATTTTTCCTCTTCTCGGGACAGGTGCTGTGGCCAGTGGTGCTAGGGATGGCGATCGCCGCTGTCACTGGGGGGCTACTGGGCGGTAAGGTAGCTCACTTTGTTGAGCCTAGGGTGCTGCGCCTGATCGTGATTGCCGTAAGCGTCATCGTCGCTATCCTCTACCTTGTGGCCTAGGGAGACCTCCCGCCCTTAAGACTGACGCCGCTGGAGATCCCGCTCAAGAGCCTGCTGTAAACTACGGGTTTGATCGAGGACGGTTTCAATCCCCTCACTGTGGGTTTGGCGGACAAAGGTAATTTTCAGTTCCTCTAGCCATGTTACCAGTAACTCCTGAATGGCTTTACCCACCTGTTCGCGCTGCATTTCTTGGATGAGGGTTTGACCAAATTTCTGCGCCAGTTGACTGACCAGCAGGGTGCCTTCGCGCGGAAGGCTGGCTTGGCTGTGGGCACTGCGCTCTATTAACCCTAGCAGGCGATCGGTAAGCTGTTTGGCAATGTCGTGCCGCCACTGAGCCGGTAGTTGCTGGAGGGCAGGAATTTCCGTCAGGCGGCGATAGGGCGGAGCTTGGCGAAACACTTGATCGACGCTGTAAGCCACCAGTGCCTCGATGTCTGGCCGCAGTTCCGGAATCACTCGGTACAGCACTACCTGAACCATCAGGGCAGCCACCTCCCCCAGTTCATCCACATCATTGCTGGCCGCCAGATCCCGGGCATGGGGGAGCCAACGGCCAAATTGTCCCCGCTGGATGGCTTTTTGAAGCTGAGTGAGCACCTGCAGAACCACCACTTCAGAAACGTCCGTGGCGATCGCCGCCACCACCCCCTGAGACGCTTGCTCTTCGAGGCTATCTAGACAGATCACGTCCGCTTGGTCAAGGCGAATAACAACTGGGATAATCCGCAGCCATCCCCATGTCGGCGCTAACCACCAAAAGGGGAAAAAGAGCAGGGCATCGTACCAGCGCCACAGCATGGCATCCCGCCAATGGTACGCCCGATACTGGCGACTCAACCAAAAGGTACGCGCCAAAAACTCCACAAAAAACAGCAGGTTAAAGGGAATATCAATGGCATCAAAGTGGTTGATAAAATTGCCATCCTCACCGTAGGCGCGCCAATAATTGCTGGCCATCAGGGGCACAATGTGCTGCTCAAACCATCCTAGATTCTGCTGCCAGTCGTTGGCGTTGATGTAGGCCGGACTCCAAAAGCGTGAAAACGCCTGTCGAGACGAGGCCTCACGATTCCCAAATACCTTAAGCCGCATCAGGTTCTTAATGCGCTCAAGGGTGCCCGTTTTGTTGGCAAGGGCAAAGGGATCGGTGTCCACTATAACTTCGCTGTGCCGCCGCAACTGTGCCAGTAAGGCTGCGGTGGCTGGGGCATCTACCCCCTGCGTTTCAATGGTTTGCCGCAGTTGGGCAACCATGGCGATATACTGCTCGGTTTCGCGGTGGGGTTCAATGCCTTTAATGGGATCGTACAGTGGGGCGATCGCAAAGGGCTGAGGAACGTAAATGATGCGCTGAATCAGCGGAATGCGAACTTTCCCCAATAGCCAAAAGTCCCGTAGCGGAATATAGGTGAGGTCAAAGAGCACTAAGAGCAAGTTCACGCTGGCGATCGCCACCATGATGCGTTCGTACGTCCGGTTGAGAGGCTTATCAAACATCAGCACAACTCCATCACACCGCAGCTATTCCAGTCTCTCCTATCGCGCTGATCTTGGGCTGGCGTTACTGCCCAAAAAAATGAGGAGCGCATGGAAGTACGACCATCTGTGGCAAGATGGGGGCGATGTAGAGTTTGATCACCAATGCACATCCTCATTCCTGCGGCTGGAATGGGCAAGCGGATGGGAGCTGCCCAGAACAAATTACGCTTGAGCGTGCTAGGGCAACCGCTGCTGGCATGGACCCTACAGGCGGTTGCTGCTGTACCGGCCATTGAATGGATTGGCATCATTGGCCAGCCCGAGGATTTCCCGGTTTGGCAGACCCTCATTACCGATTTAGCCATTCCCCAACCTATCCTGCTGATCGAAGGGGGTGATACACGCCAAGCATCTGTATATAACGGCTTGCGCGCCCTGCCTACCCATGCCAGCCACGTCCTGATCCATGATGGTGCCCGCTGCTTGGCTACACCCGCCTTAATTGAGCGGTGCGTTCAGGCACTGGAGACCTATGACGGATTTGTGGCAGCGATACCTGTAAAAGACACGATTAAAATCGTGGATGCGGCTGGTGTCGTGAGCCAAACACCGGATCGCAGTACGCTGTGGGCAGCACAAACGCCGCAAGGGTTTCGGGTCGATTACCTCCTCAACGGTCATGCCACGGCGGTAGAGCAGGGCTGGGAGGTGACCGATGATGCCGCCTTATTTGAGCGACTCGGGCACCCCGTCCACATTGTCATGGGTGAAGACACCAACCTTAAAATTACAACTCCCAGCGATCTCCCCCTTGCAGAGCGCATCCTACAGCATCGCTGGGAGCATGGCTTGGGTTCCCCTTATGCCAAGGTTTCAGGGCAGTAGCCCAAGCCCTGAATAAACTGTTTGCGAAACGCCTCAATGTCATCGTAGTTGGGAGTCCCGTGGGAGACCACAGCCACTTGGTAGCGGCGCATCACATCTACCATGGGTTGTCCTGTCTCGAGTGCCCATAGTGCCATTTTCAACGAAATCCCAGGCGTGTAGGGAAACCCCAACTCGTTTAAGAAGGCGCGAAAGTTTCCTGCTTGCTCATCAGATAAGGGTGTGTGCATTTTAACCCGCACCACCCAGCCATCCACCTGATGAATTACTGTGACAAACTGAACCGGCAACTTAGCATATTCGTGTAGGAATTGCACAACCCGCAGGGTAAGGCTGGCGTTGCTCAGGTGGTAGATGAAATCCATAGTGTGACCCTCTTACCCTTACACTTTCATTGTCGGTGACCCACCTGCCGCCGCCTAGGGGAATTCTCCGCGATCGCGTGGGGGAAACTCCCCAATCTCCCATGAGGGCTGTTCACGCTTGTGACAGTCGTTTTTGCGCCGCCCCCGCAAACAGTTGGTGGGCGCTCTTGAGAATGGCAGGAATGGCTTGGCGATGGGGACTCTTGGCTAAACAGGCGCTGAGGTCTAACTGATCAACGTGAGCTGCATTAGCTCCCGGAAACCAGTGGCCGCCGTTCCCGAGTAGGTTATAGCGCATACGGGCATAGTCCACCAAGTCGTAGGCGTGGGCTAAGTTCCACAGCCAAAGAATCGTAGGAATATTCACCTCGCCGGGCGTGTGGTGATAGGGGGGCAACCCTTGGTGCCATGTATGGTACCAATCAGCGCCAAGGCGTTCAATGGCAGCCTGCTCTAGCCGCGCTACAATCGGCGGCAGCAGCGTCTCGGCTTGGTTCAGTAGGCTTAAGACCTCGAGATGGGCCTCAAAGTCACTGGGGCGAGCTGCCCCCACACTGAGGGTATGCACCTGAGGATGGGAAAGACAAAAGAGATCGTTAAAGACCATTGGACTCAACGGAGCGCATAGCTGGGAAAGGCGAGGGGGTGGGTTGTACAGCATTCCCCCTTTGTCCGCAGGGCTAATGATAAAGACCCCCATATCCCGGGCGTGAGCGTCTAGAATGGCAGGCCAATTTTGTTGGTTGATGTAGTACCAGTGCAAGTTCACGTAGTCAAACACATCACTGGCGATCGCTTGGCGAATCACCTCAAGACTGCCGTGGGTAGAAAACCCCACAAAGCGGATACGGCCTTGGGCTTGGAACTGGCGCACCACCTCCAAGCATCCCCCCGGTCGCAGTACCTGTTCAAGGTGTTCCGGTAAGTTAATGCCGTGGATGCCCAGCAAATCAATGTAGTCCAGCCCCAGATTCTGCAATGAGGTTTCTAAATTCTCACGAAAGTCTCTGGCATTGGCTCGCGGCCCAACCTTGGTTTGCACAATTAGTTTTTCTCGGGGCAAGCGCGGCAAAATTTTGCCCAACTGCACTTCCGAGGTACCATAGCCACGAGCCGTTTCGATATGGTTAATGCCGAGGTCTAAAGCTCGCTGGATAGTCGCTTCTAAATTCCGCTGATTCTCTGCCGGAATGGTGCTAGGGGGCACGTCCTGCCATGAAAATTGATAGCGCATCCCCCCACAGGAGAACACTGGCATGGCTAAATTAGTGCGACCAAAACGACGATAGAGCATTGGACTCCCCCTTCAGAAATTCAGGCGGCAACAAGTTCAGCAAAGACGAGTGTGGCCTCCTGTGCGAGCGCCGAGTGGCATCGGTCGCGGTGGTACAAACGGAGAGCCGTGGCCATTGAGTGCCTGCTGGCTCAAAGGGAACTGTCTCGCTTTTTCTTGGTGACCTGTCGCCATAGGGTTGGCACAAAGAAAATAAGAAAGGCCACCTGAGCGGTAAAGGTCCAGCCGTAGTACCGCAGTACAGGATGGAGATCAAGCTGCCCCATCACCCCCAGACTGGCCATTGTCCAAAACAGAATAAGCGCCGGCACCAGCAGGCGACGATTGCGAGAGGTAGCCATCGGGGGTTACTGCGGTAAGGTGTCAGTTTGCAGGTTTTGCATCCGGGCTTTGGCTTTGGCGGCACTTTTTTTCAGCGCCTGTAGGCGTAGCTCATAGCGTTTGCGTTGGCGACGGTTGGGGCTTTGCTCAATGAGTAGTTTGAGGGCACTGCCCAAACTTTTGTAGGCATTGGGCAGCTCGTAGCCGAACCGCGTGGCGAGGGCGATCGCCCGTTCATCTGCTGCGATCGCCTCCTTAAGAACTTTTTCACCGTTATTACGTTGATACAGTCGCCAGCCAGAAAAGCCACACAGTCCCAGTGCCAGCAACAGGAGTAAACCATCCTGTACCCAGAGTTCACCCACGGCGCCACCCAAGCCAATGGCTAAGGCCGCCATTTCCCAACCGTCGCGAGGAATAGTGTCATTTTGAATCCGCGCCACCTCATGCCAAAAGAGTAAATTACGTTGATCCTTTGCCAGTTGATCCCACCGCGCTAGGTCGATCTGAATTTCCACCTCATCCTTGCCAATTTCTTCGCAGGTAATCAGAGGCGGGTTCACGCCACTGGCCGGCTCAATCATTACCCAGCTTTGCAGTTCAGGCGGTAGCAGTGCCTTGAGGCGGCGCAATTCTGCTAAGTCAGAGCGAGCCACTGAGGAAGCAGCAGAGGTCATAGCACAGTCCTAAGATATAACGTTATTTTACAGCTTGAGAGTATCTATGAAGCTCACACCACCCGCTGACGCGAGGTAGTGGTGTCGGTGCTAACCTGAGAATTGAGAGTCCACAGATCACTAGCCGAGAAATCAGGAAGGAATTTCGTGCTTTCCTAAACTCCTACTACTGGAAGCCTTTCTTCTGGAAAAGGGGGTATGGATTTGTTTCCGCTGGTGGGGCATCTCTGGAAATCCTGAAAGAGTACATTGAGAACCAGGGCTACAAGGACTAGATCTATTGGCAATTCCGCTTTGCTCCATTGCCGCAACCTAACCCCACCCTGCTAAAGCGAGGATGGGGAGTGCGGTCTAACTTTGTTCAACCACTCAAAAAACCGAGTTATTGCCATTTGGAATTGGTATGTTCTAAGAATATGGCGCTAACCTCCGATCTGATACATGGCATGGTGAACTTCAGCAGCCCGAATCGCCGGTTTCATGCCAAGAACTTGTTGATAGGCCTCTTGTCGTGCCTGAGCATCCAGCCCTTGCAGAGCGACCCCCGCTTCTTTGAATAAACATGCCCGCAGAACCCCATCCGCCGAGAGTCGCCAGCGTGAACAGTGATGACAAAAAGGCTGCGACTCTGAGGCAATGAACCCAATCTGGGCACCACAGGCGGTGACAAAGTTAAAGGACGTGGCATCTTGGGGACGGGGCACAGGTTGCAGATCGTAGTGACCTTGGAGTTGGCGAATCATCGCTGCCGCACTGATAAATTGACTATGGGGTAGATGACAGGCATAACCAATGCGCATTAGCTCCAAAAACCGTACCTCAATCCCTAGGGATTTTGCGTATTCCACCATCGAAACTAGCTCGTGATCGTTGACCCCCTGCATCACCACCATGTTGAGCTTGACCTGAAACCCTTCGTTCACCGCACGGGCGATCGCCCCTTTCACCACCTCCAACTGTTGTCCATGGGTAATGGTTGCAAAGGTGTGCGAATCAAGGCTATCTAAACTGATGTTCAGCCGCCGTACTCCATACTCTGCCAACACACCTAAATAACTAGATAAACGCAGGCCATTGGTGGTCAAGCTCAAGTCTGGCACCCCCACCGCTGCTAACGCCGCGAGAATTTCAGGAAATTCTGAACGCAGCAGTGGCTCTCCCCCCGTCAGCCGCACCGCCTCCACCCCTAGGGCAACCAGTTCTGCCACAATGGTCGCGTATTCCGCCACCGTCAGGTAATGCTGTGGCGGCATAAAGGTTGCGTCTGTTGGCATACAGTACGTACAGCGCAAATTGCAGCGATCGGTAATCGAGAGACGGAGCTTGCGAATGCGCCGCTGGTGAGTATCTACAAGGTGTTGGCTTGGGGGACTGGCAACCATAACCATCCTGCGTGACATCCTCCCGACACTACCCCTACGGGTACAGGGCGGGACGTATTGCTTCCCGAACCCCTCATTAGTTAAACCCAAGGGCAGGTTCCATTCACCTACTCTTGAGAGCAACGGGACTGACGGGGCTCGAACCCGCAACTTCCGCCGTGACAGGGCGGTGCTCTAACCGATTGAACTACAGTCCCAATTTTTGAGCGATCTTTAACCTAGCAAAACCCTACAGCGCTGTCAATACACCATTGCGGTGAACCCCTAGCACAACCCCAATGAGATAGAGGGAGCCACACACAACCGCATGGGGAGGAGATGCCGCTAACGCCTCTAGTATGCTGCCAAAACACCGACACTCTGCCACCTCAGGACAGCATTGGCGTGCCAGCGCAGCTAAGGTATCGAGGTCGGCGCTCTGGTGCGCAGGCACAGGCACCAGCCAGAGGCGATCGCCCCGTCGCAGAAGTTGCTGGAGAATCCCGGCGTGATCTTTGTTGGCCAGCATCCCCACCACCCAAGTCACTGTCGGCCACCCCAGTTGATCCACGTACTGCCGCAGATAGGCGGCTGCTGGCGCGTTGTGGGCACCGTCAATCAAAAGGCCTTGCCCCTGCCAAGATAACCATTGCAGTCGCCCTGGCCAGCGGGTTTGCCCCATCCCCATTTCAATAGCCTCAGGCGCAATGGACCAACCCTGCTGTTGGAGTTCTTGCACCGTGGCGATCGCCAACGCTGAATTCACCAGTTGCATCTCCCCAGCAAGGGGCAATGGATAGTCAATCCCCCGCCAGGTTGCCCACCCGGGGCGCGCCGACCACTGAGCCGGCTCAGGCCACACCGCAGGGCACTGTAGCTGCTCGAGGCGAGTTTGGATAACCGCTTGCGCTTCTGGTGGCACCGGCCCAATGATTGCGGGTCGGTAGGATTTGAGAATCCCCGCCTTTTCACCGGCGATCGCCCCGAGGGTATTGCCGAGGCGCTGCCAATGATCCCAGCCAATGGAGGTAATCACACTCACCAAGGGAGGTGGGCAGACGTTGGTGGCATCGAGCCGCCCCCCCAGCCCCACTTCGATAACTGCAATGTCCACCCGCTGCTCAGCAAAATACAGCCATGCTGCAGCAGTGACCAATTCAAACTGGCTGGGCTGGTAGGTCAGTTGGGGTAGCACCCCCTCGATCCGGCGAATCAGCGCTAAGAAATCGTCCACGGCAATTGCCGTACCATCAACGCAAATGCGCTCACACCAACTCAACAGGTGCGGCGAGGTGTAGCGACCAGTGCGATAGCCCGCCGCCCGCAGGACACTGTCAAGGTAGGCGCAGACTGAGCCTTTACCATTGGTGCCTGCCACATGGATCAAAGGAACCCGCTCCTGCGGTGCTCCGAGGGCACTTAAGAGTTCTTGGATAGGCTCTAGCCCCAAACGCACCCCAAAACGACTGTAGGGTGCGAGGGCTGATGTAATGGCATCTGTTGACGTTAAAGGCACAGAATGAGAGCATCCCCCAAACGAATGTTAGCGGGGTTCGCGGCGACCGTTCCGCCATGTTGCTACCAAGCGGGAGCCGTCGGGCAGTGTAAACACCCCTTGCCCATCGAACAGGCCATTGCGAAAATTCCCCGTATAGCTGGTGCCATCCCCAAAGGATAGCGTCCCCATTCCATGGTACTGACCCGCTTCAAATTTGCCTTCGTAGCGGGTACCATCGGCAAAAGTTAAAACGCCATTGCCATGAAACTGGCCATTTTGGAAGTTGCCTTCGTACCGTTGACCATTGGCCAGCTCTAAAATCCCTTTGCCATTGAAGACCCCATCCACAAACCCGCCTTCGTAGCGACCCCCATCCGCATAGGTCAGCACTCCTTGGCCATGGTAACGACCATTGCGAAACTCCCCCTCGTAGCGGTTGCCGTTAGCCATCGAGAGAATCCCTTGACCGTTAAAACGACCATTCAGGAGTTCTCCTTGGTAAGTGCTGCCATCGGGAAGGGTCATTGTCACATCCCCCGTAACCCGCTGACCTTCATAAACCGCAATTTGCGCCATCGCTGGGAGCAAAGGAAGCGTTAACACCCCCAACCCCAGCAGGGCAAGAACAAGGCTGTTGGGGGCGATCGCCCGACGGCGGACGAGGGCAAGGCTAGGGCAACGCAAATTAGTCAGCACTGGATACTCCGAACACTTGCGGGCAATTGCAACTTTCTTAACTGGCACATGCAGCAACCTATGCAGAATTTGGGCAGTGATTCCGGTATTTTGTAATTGCTGATACATTTGGCCGCGCTCCCCTTCAGGGATGATCAAGCAAGGAATTGCCTATATTGCTAGTTTGCGGCTCAACCCTTGGTATCCCTTAAGAGTTGAGGCTGGTGGGGGTATCTGTAAATTGTCTTCGCGTGACTGGAAAACTAAACCTATGAAGCTGCGCTCTGTGTCCCGTCGTTGGTTGCGTTTCAACCATCCCTTGAGTTGTTTGCTGTACCTACCCCTGCGCCGTACCCTGCTGGTGTTTGCTGGGATGATTGGGGTGCTCTCGGCAACGGCTGCCCTTGGCCAAGATACTGCCGCCTCGAGCGATATTCCCGAAGCCGTGGCGGTGGTGCTCAATACGCTCTGGGTTCTTTTTGCAGGGGTGTTGGTATTCTTCATGAACGCGGGCTTCGGTATGCTGGAGACCGGCTTTTGTCGCGCTAAGAACGCAGTCAACCTCCTCTCAAAAAATCTCATCGTCTTTGCCCTCTCCAGCATTTCCTTTTGGTCCATTGGGTTTGCCCTCATGTTTGGGGATGGCAACGCCTTCATGGGTTTGAGTGGTTTCTTTTTGCTAGGCTCCGATAACAGCCCCGCCACGGAAAACTACAGCGGAGTTTACGACGCTCTGAGTTGGGCAGCAGTTCCCCTGTACGCCAAGTTCTTTTTCCAACTGGTGTTTGCCGGTACAGCCGCCACCATTGTGTCAGGGGCAGTTGCTGAGCGCATTAAGTTCTATGCTTTTTTTGTCTTTAGCTTGTTGTTGGTGGGGATCTCCTACCCAATTACCGGTCACTGGATTTGGGGTGGGGGTTGGTTGCAGAAGATGGGAATGTGGGACTTTGCGGGTTCAACGGTGGTTCACTCCGTCGGTGGTTGGGCGGCCTTGATGGGGGCAGCACTGCTTGGGCCGCGCTTAGGCCGCTATATGGAAGACGGCTCAGTGGCGGCGATCCCTGGCCATAATTTTGCCATTGCTACCCTTGGTTGCTTAATTTTGTGGTTAGGGTGGTTTGGCTTTAACCCGGGCTCGACCATGACCGCAGATCCACTGGCGATCGCCCACATTACGGTCGCAACCAATATGGCCGCCGCCTTTGGTGGGGTTACGGCAACGGTAGTCTCCACCTTGTACTTTGGTAAGCCGGATCTCTCAATGATCATTAACGGCATTCTGGCAGGCTTAGTCGCCATTACTGCCCCCTGTGCTTTTGTTACCCTTGAGAGTGCCATTCTCATCGGGATCATCGCGGGTATCATCATTGTGTTTTCAGTGGTTATTGTGGATCGCCTCAAAATCGATGATCCGGTCGGTGCCATTTCCGTCCATTTGGTGAACGGTATTTGGGGCACCTTGGCGGTGGGTCTATTTGCCGATGGCCCAGGGAAGCTCTACGAAGACGGTCCCCTTAAGGGGTTACTGTGGAGCGGGGATGTGACTCAACTGTGGCATCAGTTAGTGGGAGTGCTAGCAGTAGGGGGCTTTACAGTACTCTTTAGTACGGCAGCTTGGCTATTACTGAAGGTAACGATGGGGATTCGCGTGTCTCCAGAGGAAGAAATCGAGGGGTTGGATATTGGCGAGCACGGGATGGAAGCCTACGCCGGGTTCCTGTTCCGCGAAGAGGTCAAAGGCTTTGTGGATCTGCTGAAACGGATGTCTGGCAGTGGCCGCTAGGTTCCGCACTGTTGGGTTGTCGCTGCTGCTGGGGCTAGGCGCCGTGCTGCTGCTCAGTCCCTTAATCGTTGTGGTGTGTACCTCCGGCTGGCCTGCGGGGGCGCTTCCTAGCCAACTGCTGCCGCCTCAGGGGTGGACATGGCAGAGCTACCAAAGCGCTTGGGAGCAGGGACATTTTATCCGTGCCTTTGCTAACTCTACCCTAGTGGCATTGGCGGTAACGGCCTGCCAGCTATTTACGTCGGCGTTGGCGGGCTACGCCTTAGCGCGCTTACAGTTTCGCGGCCAGCAGTTGATTCTGGTGCTGATGCTGGCAACGCTGGTGATTCCCTTTCAACTGCTGGTGATCCCAATCTTTTTGATCTTAAAGGCAGGCCATCTGATTAATACCTACGGCGCGTTAATTCTACCAACGGCTGCCAATGGCTTCGGGGTCTTTCTGATGCGGCAATTCTTCTTGACCTTGCCCGTGGCACTTGAGGAAGCAGCGTTCTTGGATGGCGCTAGCCGCTGGCAGGTGCTGTGGTATATTTTGCTGCCCCTGAGCCGGCCTGCCCTCGTCACGCTATTTATCTTTACTTTCATTGGCGAGTGGAATGACCTGTTTAAGCCCTTGGTGTTTACGACAAAACCGGAACTGGTGACGGTGCAGCTTGCGTTGGCGAACTTTCAGGAACAGTTTACAAATGACTGGCCGCTGATGATGGCCGCAGCCGTGATTGCTACGGTGCCGGTGATTGTGTTGTTTGCCCTTGGCCAGCGACAGTTGATTCGCGGCATTGCCACGACTGGCCTGAAGTCCTAGGGTGCCGTTCGGAAAACCGTACTGCAACCCGAGTTGCGATCGCCAACACCCTCTCGCTACATTAGCACTCGGAGGTAGAGAGTGCTAACACCAACGTCTCGACTCCTTGACTGCTGCGCGATCGGACAGAGCCGTGCAGCATGACGTTTACCCTTACTCTTACGATTGGGAGATCAGTACGCTATGGCAGCCGTATCTCTAAGTGTTTCAACTGTAAAGCCTTTGGGCGATCGCATTTTTGTCAAAGTCAGCGAAAGTGAAGAACGCACGGCTGGGGGCATCTTGCTGCCCGACAACGCCCGCGAAAAACCCCAAGKGGGTGAAGTCACCGCCGTTGGCCCTGGCAAACTAAACGACGACGGCAAACGCCAGCCAATGGATGTGAAAGTGGGCGACAAAGTGCTGTACTCCAAGTATGCCGGTACCGAAGTCAAGCTAGCCGGTGAAGACTACGTTCTGCTTTCGGAAAAAGACATTCTGGCAGTGGTTGCCTAATCACTTGCCTTGCAACATCTCATTACTGTTGAACAACTGAGGTAGGAAACACCTATGGCAAAACGTATCATCTACAACGAAAATGCTCGTCGCGCCCTTGAAAAAGGCATGGACATCTTGGCTGAGTCCGTGGCTGTCACCCTTGGCCCCAAAGGTCGTAACGTCGTCTTGGAAAAGAAATTTGGTGCCCCGCAAATTATTAACGACGGTGTCACCATTGCCAAAGAAATTGAACTAGAAGACCACATTGAAAATACGGGTGTTGCCCTGATTCGCCAAGCTGCCTCTAAAACCAACGATGCCGCTGGCGATGGTACTACCACCGCTACCGTGCTAGCTCACGCCATGGTCAAAGAAGGGCTACGCAACGTTGCAGCCGGAGCGAACCCCATCTCCCTAAAACGCGGCATTGACAAAGCTACCCAATTCTTAGTGGATAAAATTGCTGCCCACGCTCGCTCCGTCGAAGACTCAAAAGCCATTGCCCAAGTGGCAGCCATCTCTGCCGGTAACGATGAAGAAGTGGGTCGGATGATTGCCGATGCCATGGACAAAGTAGGTAAGGAAGGGGTAATTTCCCTTGAAGAAGGCAAATCCATGACCACGGAATTGGAGGTCACCGAAGGGATGCGCTTTGACAAAGGCTACATCTCTCCCTACTTTGCCACTGATACCGAGCGGATGGAAGCCGTTCTCGATGAGCCGTTTGTTCTCATCACCGATAAAAAAATCACTCTGGTTCAAGACCTCGTGCCCATCCTAGAGCAAGTGGCGCGTGCTGGCAAACCCTTAGTGATTATTGCTGAGGACATTGAGAAAGAAGCGCTGGCCACCCTAGTGGTGAACCGCCTGCGTGGGGTGCTCAATGTGGCTGCCGTTAAAGCTCCTGGCTTTGGCGATCGCCGTAAAGCCATGCTGGAAGACATTGCGGTGCTCACTGCCGGTCAGGTGATTACCGAAGATGCGGGTCTGAAACTCGACAACACCAAATTGGATATGTTGGGTAAAGCTCGCCGCATCACCATTACTAAGGACACCACCACGATTGTGGCCGAAGGTAACGAAAAAGCCGTGAAAGCCCGTTGTGAGCAAATCCGTCGGCAAATTGAGGAAACCGATTCCAGCTACGACAAAGAGAAGCTGCAAGAGCGGTTAGCCAAGCTGGCGGGTGGCGTAGCCGTGATTAAAGTGGGTGCCGCCACCGAAACTGAAATGAAAGATCGCAAGCTGCGTCTCGAAGATGCCATCAACGCGACCAAAGCAGCCGTTGAAGAAGGCATTGTCCCCGGCGGTGGCACAACCCTTGCCCACCTAGCACCCGAACTGAGCAACTGGGCTGCGGAACACTTAACCGGTGAGGAGCTCATTGGAGCTAACATCGTTGAGCGTGCCCTCAGTGCTCCGCTGCGCCGCATCGCTGAAAATGCTGGTCAAAATGGAGCCATCATTTTTGAGCGGGTCAAAGAAAAAGACTTTAATGTAGGTTACGATGCAGCCAAAGACGAGTACGTCGATATGTTTGCAGCTGGCATTGTTGACCCTGCTAAAGTCACCCGTTCGGCGCTGCAAAACGCAGCCTCTATTGCTGGCATGGTGCTGACCACCGAGTGCATTATCGTCGATAAACCCGAGCCAAAAGATAATGCTCCCGCAGGGGCAGGCGCTGGCATGGGGGGTGACTTCGACTACTAGTTTCTTAACGAACTAGCATCACCCACGATTCATTGCCAGTGGCAACGTAACCTGTTCCAGAGTTAGATAACTCACAACGGAATCAGGAATTAGGTAAAGCGGGGAGTGACTCTCCGCTTTTTTATTGGGCTAAAAGGGAGCAGTCTCGGGTAGGCGGACTCACCGTGCGTGTCGATTCCCTTTGTGCATACTCCACTCAAAATTCTGCTACCGCTGAAGCCTAGGCCACTAGCTCCGTCGGATTTCATTGCTGAGACGAGTTCGATCCAGTTTCTTCGTGGGGTAAAAAAGGTAGGCTCTCCCACCATGTTTGATAATTTTTGGTCATTTCGTGCCACCAATCTGGGGGTTGGTTCAGGGCGTGTTGAAGGCGATCGCGTTCCTGTTCAAGGCGATGCAGGTTTTGCTCTAGTTGTTGATAGGTCGCTTCTAAGGTTGTCAACTGTTGGCTAAGGGCTTGGTGTTGCTGTTGCCAGTGGTGGCGATCGCGCAATAGGTTATGGTTGTCGGCGCTTATTTGTTCCAGTTGTTGCCGCAGTTGAGCGCACTCAGCTTGGCATTGACTAAGTTCCCTTTGATAGCGATCGCGCTCTTTCTCAATGCGGGAGGGGTGTTGCGCCCACCGCAGGAGGGTGAATAGCAGTATTGCGGTTATCCCTATGCCGTAAAGGGTCAGGGCGAAGGAACCTTGATCAGAGAGTGTCGCCAGTAGCATAGGTGTGCCTTTAGCTGAGAGACATGGGAACCGCAGGCGCGATCGCGTCGGCCAGATACTGCCGCAGTACCATAACCAACCAATCGATGTCCTCGGCAGTGGTCTGGTGCCCCAACGTAATGCGGATCCCCGCTTTGGCTGTGTCCGGATCATACCCCATGGCCAATAGGGTGCTGCTGGGCTGGGTTTGACCGCTGTGACACGCCGAGCCAGCACTAACGGCTATCCCCGCCAGATTCAGTTGGCGGACAAAGGTTTTGCCATTGAGGGGCTGACCGTGGCGATCGCGCAGGATCACACTTACATGATGGGGCAAACGCTGCCACGGATGACCAGTGAGTTCTACTTGGGGATGCATCTGCAATTGTTGCCAGAGGCGATCGCGCAGTTGAATCAGCCGTGGGTGCTCTGTCTCTAATTCCGCAGCAGCACGTTCCGCCGCAACCCCAAATCCCACCAATGTCGGCACCGCCGGTGTGCCCGAGCGCAGCCCCAGTTCTTGGCCGCCACCGCGCAACAGAGGCTCTAGCGCTAGCCCCGAGCGCACATAGAGGGCACCGGCTCCTTGGGGGCCATAGATCTTATGGCTAGACAACGAGAGTAAATCGACCCCTAAGCGCCGCACATCGAGGGGACATCGCCCAGCCACTTGCACCGCATCGGTGTGAAAGCGTACCCCCGCCTCCTGACAAATAGCCGCCAACTCAGCAATGGGTTGCAGCGTCCCCACTTCACTTTGGCCATAGATCACTGAAACAAGTACGGTATTATCCCGTAGAGCTTGGCGCAGTTGAGCCGGTTCCACCTGCCCCCAACGATTGACCCCAAGATAGGTCACCTGCCACCCTTGGGCAGCGAGGGCAGCGGCTGGCTTAGCGATAGCCGAATGCTCAACGGCAGAAATAATCAGATGTTGTGGCGTGGAGTACTGCTGGGTGATCCCCGCCAAGGCCAAATTATCGGCTTCCGTGCCCCCCGAGGTAAAAATAATTTCGTCAGCATGGGCGTTGATTAAGGCTGCCACTTGCATCCGTGCCTGCTCTAGGGCGATCGCCGCCCGTTGACCCCACGCGTGAATACTAGCGGGGTTTCCCCACTGCTGCTCATAGGCCGCCAGCATTGCCGCTAAGACCTCGGCACGACAGGGCGTGGTGGCACCATAGTCAAAATAAAGTTGCATCGGTGGGCACGAATCACGGCAGATCGGGGCTGCTCGTTTGGAGTTCCCACAATGACATCCTCGGTATGCTGAGGCAGTGGCTGGCAAGTCCCCTACGCTAATTCTACCGGATCAGTTTCGGGGTCACGGGGGCTGCCAAAGCGTTCAATTTGCGAGAGCACCCGAATCTGACCGGTATTGACTTCTCCCCTCCTTGAAAGAGAGGGGATTCCCAACGGATGCTGCGCAACGGGCTGAAGCCGCGTTGCTTCGCTTTTCCCTTGAGCTGTCACCCACAACTTAATGCGGGTGGGGGCAGTCAAAGACCCCCTACTCACCTCAAGCATTTCTGCTATTGGGACTACGTTTATGTTTCGATTCGTGGTTTCGCGCTTTTCAACACTAGCCAATTCGATACGCTCAACATCCTGCCATTGCTTGCAGTGGTTTAGGCTTGCCGCCAAAGCGGTAGTGACTTACTTGCCGGGATTTCTCCGTACTAGGATGTCTCTTCGCGTAGTTGATACGCCTACTTTCCACGTTTTTAGGTTAACACATAGAGAGGGCTAAAGCCCCCTGAGTTGGCTGTATCCCCTCGCTAAAGCGGAGGGGTTTTAGCCGCCCACATCAATATCAATATAAGCCATGCGGTTTGACATTATCACCCTG
>NZ_JAKLTV010000016.1:0-31493 GCF_022698185.1 Synechococcus sp. PCC 6717
GCCAGCAGGTTGCCGGGKTGTRGTCWGCGTGGGACGAGTGCGTTTTGCCGAAGTGGGTGTGCACCTGTTGGTGATGAGAATCCGCTTCAGGGTGATGGATATGAGCGTAAACTACTCCCAGCTAAAGCAGGGAGCTTTTAGTAGCCCTGCAGTTAGCAAGCCAACCACGAGCCTCTGGGGTGGTTTACAACACCCCCAATCGACCGTTACCAGTGCCTTAAACAACCGTTTCTGGTGTCCGCAGTACAATTATAACCTAAGGCAACTAAAGTTGCTAAAGGAGCTTTCCTCCCCGCACTGAAGTACGGGGCTTCCAGCCATACCCGATGTGACTGTCAGGTTTGAGTCTTTTGCCGCCCTCACCCTAGCCCTCTCCCAAAGGAGAGGGAACAAGACTCTTAGCTCCCTTCTCCTTGGCGAGAAGGGTTGGGGATGAGGGCAATTCATAGCCACATTCAGCAACACCGTATTTTTTAAGGATGCCTCCTCCGCCAATCAGGTGATTCTGGGGAAGATAATGCTAGGGTGGGTACGGTTCCATGACCAACTATTGATGGAGACAGTGCATGAGTACACTGGTTGTAATTGCCTTCGATGATGAGTACAAAGCAAACGAAGTTCTCATCCAGCTCCTAAAGTTACAGCGGGAGCATCTCCTAGACCTTGAGGATGCGGCAGTTGTTGTCCGCACGAAAGATGGGAAAGTAAAAATTAACCAAACCCAAGATTTGACCTTGGCAGGTGCGCTGGGCGGTGGCTTCTGGGGGCTGCTGATTGGGTTGTTGTTCTTTAACCCATTGTTGGGTTGGGCAGCCGGGATCGTCGCCGGAGCCATTTCCGGCAAATTTACCGACATTGGCATCGACGATAATTTCATTAAGGAATTAGGGCAAACGATCTCCCCGGGCACGTCCGCGATTTTTACTCTCGTGCGGCAAGCCACTCCAGACAAAGTGATTGAGGAAATTGCACCGTTTGGCGGTAAGGTGCTGCGCACATCGCTGTCGAAGGAAGATGAAGCAAAATTGCAAGAAGCCCTCAATCGTGGTACCTCCACTGGTGAATCTAGCGAGGGCTAAGAATCCTTAAGACCCAGCAACTGTTAAAAGGCTCGACCATTCTGAGAATGGCTGAGCTTTTTTTACAACTGGTGCCGTAAAGCCCACGCGCTTTAGCCGTGGGAGTATGTCAATCTCTGCCCTAGTCATGTTCCGTCCACCGCAGGCGCTATAGTCCTGACAAGGGCAGTGATCTCGTTGATCTAGATATGTTGATCTAGATATATAGTACAGAAAGCGCGACCAAGCGGTTTCTAGGGTGAGGGTACTGATCGAAAAAAGATTATGCTAGGTTAAAAGTAGCTCTGGTCAGCTATGGTTAAAAAACCAAGGCCATTCTCTATAGCGATACAGTAGGAATATCAATGGATTATCTAGAGAACCTGCTCGATAGCCTCAAATCGTGGTTGAAGAAGCTTCTCGAATTGTTGGGGGGGGCGGAGCCAACCCCTGAACTAGAACCAATTCCAATTCCTGTACGCGATCGCCGCTAGATTAATTCGTGATTTTGCGGGGATTGCTTTGGCGTTTAAGGTGCTAGTGCTCCACGGCCCCAACTTAAACCTCTTGGGTCAGCGCGAACCTAGGGTTTATGGCCAAGTGACCCTAGAGACGATTAACCAGTCTCTGCATAACCTTGCTGAGAGTCTAGGAGTTACGTTAGAGTGCCTGCAATCTAATCATGAAGGGGTGCTGGTGGATGCGATCCAAGATGCACCATCCCATGCGCAAGGTATTCTGATCAATCCTGCGGCCTATACCCATACCAGTGTGGCGATTCGGGATGCGATCGCCGCGGTGGCCTTACCAACGGTCGAGGTGCACCTCAGCAATATTCACCAGCGTGAATCCTTTCGCCATCATTCCTATATTGCCCCGGTGGCTTTAGGGCAAATTGCTGGTTTTGGTGCTGAGAGTTATTTGCTGGGGTTGCGAGCACTGGTGGCGCACTTGCAGAAGGTGGCTAGCGCTTAGGGAACTTCGCTGTGGGGTTGGCGTGGGTCATCGGTGAGAATGGGGGCGCCCAGTTGGTGTGCCAGCCAAAATTCTAAGTTACGAACCCACGACTTGCCATCTAGGCGGTTTACAAGGATAGGGTTGACCAAAATTGTAAACATCCCTAGGCGGTTACCCGCCAAAATATCCGTGAAGAGGCGATCGCCCACCATGGCTACTTCAGCAAATGGTAAGTTCATGGCATGAACGGCTTGGCAGATTTTCCGGCGAGAGGGTTTACCCGCGCCCATTAAAAACGGCAGATCGACCTGTTGAGCAATCCGTTCAATGCGGCGATGGTTCAGATTGTTGCTTACCAGCCAAACCTGCATCTGCACTTTGATGTCCAGCAGCCATGCGCGTACCGCTGGTGACAGGTCTGTGTTCCATGTGGGTAGTAGCGTATCGTCCACATCTAAGATCATCCCCCGCAGTTGCTGTTCGTGTAAAACTGCCGGGTGTAGATGTTCAATCGTCCCCTGTAACACCAGGTTGGGTTGGAGCAATCTTGCCAGCGCGCCTTTTGCCATTGGGGGTCAACATGAAAAAAAGGGCTTTTGTCACACTATCACACTCCTTTTACCGAGGAAATGCTCTGAGGTTAGCCCTGATACGATGAGTTTAAAGCGAAAGCTGGATAATTGACCCCCTGCCGGTGTATAACTAGCGGCACTCATTTGCACCCTCCTATGCAAAAACACGGTTGCTGGCTGTACCTCCTGCTAGCTATCTTTGCCCTCGTTCTAGGGGGTGCGGTTCCGACTGCGGCAACGAACGCACCACCGTTGGAGTATTGGCAGCGAGTGATGCAGGAGCACCAACAGCACCAGCAGACAGTGGGGCAACAACGTCAACAGTTAGAACGCCTTGAAGATGCGGCCAGCGATCGCCTCGATCGCCTCGAAGCCAATGTAGAAACGACGACGAACCAGTTGGCTTCTGTCAGCGATCGCCTGACAGCAGCGGAAACCATTCTCAAGGATCTCCAAACCCAACAACAAGCGATGGCGAAACGCTACCACGCCAATATGGAGGTGATTAGCGATCGCCTGCGCCAGTTGCAACGCTACCGCCAAATTCCCCACTGGGCAATGCTTTTTGAGGCCGAGACTCTAAACGATTGGTTGGCTCAGCAATATCGCCTCCGCCAAGTTTATGAGCGCGATCGCCAACAACTGGTTACCCTCCAACGCGATCGCCACCGCCTTGAGCAGCAGGAGCGACACATCAAAACCCAACAGCGGTATATTCAAGCCCTGCGCCAGCAACTCACAAAACAACAGGATATTTACACTCGCGAAGCCGCCAGTCAACGTCAACTGGTGCAACGCCTGCGCAGCGATCGCCGTGCCCTTGAATCCATCGAAGCCCAACTGGCTCGCGATAGCATGGTAATTCAACAGTTTTTAGCTCAGCGCCTAGGTTATGTGCCCCAAGGCCCACCCCCCTTACCCCGCAGTGGTCGCCTTGCCTATCCCATCCGTGCCCCCATTACCAGTCACTTTGGCTGGCGCATCCACCCCATTTTAGGCACCCGTCGGTTTCACACCGGCACTGACTTTGGCGCCGACTTTGGCACCCTCATCTATGCTGCCCAGAGCGGCACAGTGGTTTTAGCGGACTGGTCCGGTGGCTATGGCCAAACCGTCATCCTCGATCATGGCAGTGGCCTCACAACCCTTTACGCCCATGCTCAACGCCTACTCGTGCGCGAGGGACAAACGGTACAGGAGGGGCAACCCATTGCTGAAGTTGGCTCTACCGGACTTTCTACGGGCCCTCACTTGCACTTTGAGGTTCGTGTCAACGGCGAGCCTACCGACCCCTTGGCCTATCTTTGATGCTCATAGGGGGATCCGACGCTCAACGTATTCATCCGTCTTCAGCGGGGCGATCGCCCACACCCACTAGCCTAGCCAAGCCTATCCCTGTAAAGTAAAGCGCCATCAGTGCCCCCGCCAATAACCCTTGGGTCACTGGATCAATCGAGGGAGTTAAGACCGCAGCCACGGCAACCGCAATAATCACCACATAGCGCCACTGGCTCAGCATCTGGGCAGTGGAGACAATCCCCAAAGAAATAAGCACTAACTGTAAGATAGGCACCTGAAATGCTAAACCGGTGGCAAACAGGAGCAGCAAAATAAAATCTACATAGCGATCAATCGACCAGATTTGCTCGACCACATCCGCACCATAGCTGATGAAAAATCCTAAGGCCGCAGGAGCAAGCAGCGTATAGGCAAAGGCTAAGCCCGCCACAAAAAGAATCGAGGAGCCAAAGACAACGGGGGCGAGTAACCGCTGCTCGCGGCGGGTCAGCCCCGGTAAAAMAAAGCGAATCCCTTGGTACAGAATCATCGGCGTAGCCAATAGCACCCCACTGTAGGCAGCAGCCTTACAGGAGACAAAAAAGTACTCCCCTGGGCTAAGTTGCAAAAACTGTGCCCCTTTAGCGGGTTTTTCGAGGAACTGAATGATCCAGCGTACCTGGGTAAAGCAGAATATAGTCGTCACGGCGACGGTGCCCAAGACCACAAACAGCCGTTGCCGTAGCTCCTCAAGGTGATCCCAAAGGGACATTTCCACCTCGTTAGGAAGCTCCAGATCAGGATCCTGCTCGGTATCTAGATCCCTATCATCAAGGTTACCTTCAGCAGGCGTCAGCTCTGAAAATTTAGCGGAAGGGCTATCGGTGTTGGGCGATGGCATCGTTCAAAAAACAACTCTCTACTGCAGGATCTATGACTCTATCATCCTACTAGTGAATCCCTCGCTCATGCGTTTGCTATACCTAGGGAGAGGCGATGCTCAGCGGGGTGCTTAAGAACTAAACAAACCTATGATCGTATAATGGCTCACGATAATTAACAGCATTGCAATTGTCCTATGCCTGCGGCAGGCGTTGCCAACTGAGCGATCAAGGATTGAAACATAGCCACAGGAGACCCCTTCATGGTGTATGAGCAACAGCAATGGTAAGTTCTGGGCCTAAACCCCGTCCGGGTGGCTTTGCCGCCCTGATGCGAAACACGAATTTTTTGAAGCTGTGGGGGGGGCAAATTATTTCCCAACTGGCGGACAAAATTTTTCTGGTGCTCCTGATTACCTTAGCGGTGTCCTACGATGCCAGCTACGAGTTACCCGGCTCTAAAGCCTCGGCGGTGATGATCGCCAATMCCCTACCCGCCGTCTTCTTTGGATCAACAGCAGGTACCGTTGTCGATCGCTATCCCAAGCGAGAGGTGATGAGTATTACCAATGTCCTCCGGGGCCTATTAGTGCTTGCCTTAATTCTCATTCCCAAAAAATTTACCCTTTTGCTGCTGGTGGCCTTTTCTGAGTCCATTCTCACGCAGTTCTTTGCCCCTGCTGAGCAGGCAGCGATTCCGCTCTTGGTGAAAGAAGAAAATCTGCTCTCGGCCAATGCTCTCTTTATCACCACGATGATGGGGTCGTTGGTGGTTGGCTTTGCGGTGGGAGAGCCTCTCCTCAGTGCCGCAGCAGCCATCGGGGGGATCTACGCTCGCGAAATGGTAGTGGGTGGCCTCTACATTTTGGCGGGGCTGGTTTTAGCCCTGATTGCCCACCGCGAAGTGGTGCAGGAGCCTCCCCACGGGATGAATATCTGGCGCGATTTACAAGATGGGTTCCACTACCTGCGTAAGAATAAACTCTTGGGCAATGCCATGCTCCAGTTGACTATTTTGTACTGTGTGTTTGCGGCACTGACGGTGTTGGCGGTCAGCTTAGCCCAAGAGATTGGGTTGCGGCCTAATCAATTTGGGTTTCTGTTGGCTGCCGCAGGGGTGGGGCTGATTTTAGGCGCGGGTATTCTAGGGCAATGGGGAGAGCACCTGCATCACCGTCCCCTCCCCTTAATTGGTTTTTTGATCATGGCAGCCGTCTTGCTGGTGTTTGCCTTTGTCCATAACCTTTGGATGGGGCTGGCCTTGAGTATTCTCTTGGGGATGGGAGCCTCCTTAATTGGTATTCCGATGCAAACCCTCATTCAGGTTCGCACCCCCCCAGAAATGCGGGGTAAGGTGTTTGGCTTCCAGAATAATATTGTCAATATTGCCCTCAGTGTCCCTTTGGCGGTGGCGGGGATTCTCTCAGATCTGCTGGGGTTGACGATTGTGATGATGGGGATGGGAGGAGTGGTGGCGATCGCTGGTGTGTGGGCATGGCATAACACCCGATCTGTTCTGGAAGATGCAATTTAGGAAATCACAATGGCCTTATTACACTTGAGTACGTGGCCTGAGGTGGCCGACTACCTCACTGAATCTCGCGGTTTGATTGTGCCCATTGGTTCAACGGAGCAGCATGGCCCCATCGGCTTAATTGGCACCGATGCCATCTGTGCCGAGGTCATTGCTAAAGGGGTGGGGGATGCCACCGGTGCGTTGGTCGCACCTACTATCAATGTGGGGATGGCGTTGCACCACACGGCGTTTCCCGGAACTATTAGCCTGCGCCCCAGTACCCTGCTCCTTGTCCTGCGTGACTATCTGGTGAGTTTGGCACGCTCAGGGTTTCAACGCTTTTTCTTTATCAATGGCCATGGCGGCAATATTGCCACCGTTAAAGCCGCCTTTGCCGAAACCTATGCCGCTCTTACCGAACTACAGATTCCGGGGGCAGATCAGGTGCGCTGTGAACTAGCAAACTGGTTTATGTGCCCTTCGGTAACCCAACTGGCGCGTGAACTCTATGGCGATCGCGAAGGCTCCCATGCAACCCCCAGCGAAGTGGCCGTCACCCAATTTGTCTATCCAGAGGCCATTAAGCAAGGTGTACTGAGTGCCGAGGTCAACAGGGATCATGCCATCTATGGTGCTGTGGATTTTCGCTGTCGCTATCCCGATGGTCGGATGGGTTCAGACCCCAGCTTGGCGACCCCAGAGCACGGCCAACAGTTTTATCAGCGCGCCGTCAACGATTTGAGCCAGCGCTATCGTCAATTTCTTAGTGCCGAGTGAGGAGGCTGCCATGACGGCTGATATTGCCAATGAACCCCTCGCACCCCAGATTTGGCACTGGCAGGGCTATCCAATTGTCTATCGCCACCAAGGAACCACGGGCACGCCCCTACTGCTGATTCATGGGTTTGGTGCCTCGAGCTTGCACTGGCGCAAAAATATACCTGTCCTTGCCGCTGCGCATCGGGTATATGCCATTGATCTGTTGGGGTTTGGGGGATCGGCTAAGCCTGCGCCACACATGGTTAGCTATACCTTTGAGACGTGGGCAACCCTTGTGCTGGACTTTTGCCATGAGGTGATTGGCGCCCCAACGGTGCTGATTGGTAACTCCATTGGCTGTGTTGTTGCTCTCCAGGCAGCGGTTTTCGCGCCGGAGTGGGTCAGGCAACTGATCTTACTCAACTGCTCCCTGCGGCAACTGAATGAGCGCAAGCGGCAGCAGCTCCCGTGGTATCGCCAGTGGGGTACCACTTTGCTACAACGGATTCTTGGCAATCGGGCGATCGGAACCTACTTTTTCCACCAAATTGCCCAGCCCCGCGCCGTGCGCCGCATCCTTCACCAAGCCTACGGGGATACAACAGCGGTGACCGAGGAACTGGTGGATATATTGCTCGGCCCTGCTCAAGATCAGGGAGCGGCAGATGTTTTTTTGGCGTTTGTGCGCTATTCCCAAGGCCCAGTGCCCGAAGACCTCCTTCCTTTGGTGACCTGTCCTACTTACTTTCTGTGGGGGGCGGCGGATCCGTGGGAAGCGATCGCCGAAGGGCAGCAGTTGGCAGCCTTTCGCTGTGTACGTGAGTTTGTGCCCCTAGCAGGGGTAGGGCATTGCCCGCAGGATGAGGCACCGGCGATGGTAAATGCCTATCTTCAGCAGTGGCTGGCAACGCCCAGTTAAAATCTAAAGGTGAATGGTTCTGAATCCGCGTGAGTAATGCTTAACCTCAAACAACCTTTTCAGTCTTTGCGATGGCTTGGCCAGTGGTGTTGGCTACTGTTGGCTGTGAGTGTGCTGCTGTGGAACTGGAGTGCCCCTGCCATGGCAGCGGTGTCCTCGGCGGGGCATAGTTTTGTGGCCGCAGCGGTGGAGCGAGTAGGGGATGCTGTGGTTCGCATTGATACGGAGCGCACTGTCCTGCGATCGGTGGATCCGCTGTTTAACGACCCCTTCTTCCGCCAGTTTTTTCCAGGGTTAGCGCCGCTGCCCCAAGAGGATCGGCTACGGGGGCAAGGATCGGGATTTATTATCGACAGCAGCGGTATTCTCATGACCAATGCCCACGTGGTCAGCCAGGCGGATACGGTAGCCGTGCGTCTCAAGGATGGGCGCGTGTTTGAAGGGGAGGTGCGCGGTGTAGATGAGGTCTCCGATCTAGCGATTGTCAAGCTGAAGGGGGTTACAGAGCCATTGCCGACAGCTCCTCTGGGCGACTCCAGTGCGGTAAAAGTGGGAGACTGGGCGATCGCCGTGGGGAATCCCCTAGGGTTAGACAATACCGTCACCTTGGGGATTGTGAGCACCCTCCACCGCTCCAGTGCCCAAGTGGGGATTCCCGATAAGCGCCTAGAGTTTATTCAAACCGATGCGGCGATCAACCCAGGGAACTCCGGTGGGCCACTGCTCAATGAAGCCGGGGAAGTGATTGGCATTAATACTGCGATTCGTGCCGATGCTATGGGAATTGGGTTTGCGATTCCGATCAATAAAGCAAAAGCACTGCAAGAGCGCCTTGTGCGCGGTGAAAAAATTAGTCATGCATACCTTGGTGTGCAGATGACTACCTTTACTCCAGCCATGGCCAAGGAAAATAATGCTAACCCCAACTCACCGGTGATGCTGCCGGAGGTCAATGGGGTACTGGTGGTGCAGGTTCTGCCCAATACGCCAGCCGCAAAGGCAGGGTTGCGCTGGGGAGATGTCATTACCGCAGTCGATGGGCAGCCCATTACCAGTGCTGAGGAATTACAGGCCGTGGTTGACGCTTCTAAGGTGGGTCAGGTACTGAACTTAACCATTCAGCGGGGCGATCGCGTCCAGCGGGTGAATGTACGCACGGCGGAACTGCCTGGGGCGGCCTAGGGATGCCGCTGGGGCTACTGTTGGTGTGGCTTTTTGCCTTGGGCACAAGGCTCTGGGGCTTAGGCCGCTTTAACACCCTTGTGTTTGACGAAGTGTATTTTGCCCGCTTTGCCCGCAATTATCTGGCCGGAGAGCCATTCTTTGATGCCCATCCCCCCCTCGGTAAGTACCTGATTGCCCTTGGCATTTGGTTGGCAGGCGGGTTTCAGCCGTGGGGCTATCGCTGGCTCAATGCTGTTGTTGGCTCGCTGATTCCCGTTGCTGCTGCCCTTTTGGCGTATCTGATCACGCGGCGCCAGCGGGTGGGTTTAGTGGCGGGGACGTTTGTGGCCTTAGATGGCTTTTTTTTAGTGGAGTCCCGCTATGCCCTCATTAACGTCTATCTGGTGTTTTTTGGGGTGGTGGCGCAGGTTGTCTGGCTCTGGGGGCAGCAGTGGAAAGCACAGCGGTGGTGGGCACTCATGGGCACAGGGGTGGCCTTGGGAGCCTGCGTGGCGGTTAAGTGGAGTGGTCTGGGGTTTCTCCTCGGGCTGTGGCTGGKGTGGGGAGTGCAGCGCTGGTGGATGCCACAGCGGCAGCGGTATTACACGGCGATGGACATGGTGCTGATCCTACCCTTGGTGGTGTTCACGGTCTATAGTCTGCTGTGGCTGCCCCACTTAGCCTTTCATCCGCACTCCAACCTGTGGCAGGTTCACGTCCAGATGTTTAATTACCATCGCAGTGTGGCTAGTACTGCTCATCCCTACTGTGCGCCGTGGTGGTCGTGGCCGTTGCTGTTGCGACCCCTGAGTTACTTTTTTCAGCGAGTACACACCCTCAGCGAAGCTGTGCCAGTCATTGGCCCTCCCTTACCCATGGCAGACACGGCTTGGGTGTATGCGGTTCATGCCATGTTTAATCCCCCCTTGCTGTGGCTGAGTACGCTGGCGATGCTGGCAATAATACCGTTGGCAAGGCGATCGTCCGCGGGGCAGTTTTTGCTGCTTAACTATGCGGCGAACTTTCTCCCTTGGGTTTTGGTGAGCCGCTGCCTGTTTCTCTATCACTACCTACCCGCTGCACTGTACAGTTTTATGGCCCTAGCGGTGGTTTGGGACTGGGCGTGGCGATCGCCACCGTGGGGACGCGCTCTGAGTGTGGTGGTGCTACTGCTGATTGTTAGTGGCTTTCTCTACTGGTTGCCAGTGTATTGGGGGCTACCGCTCACCCCCCAGCAGTTTTTTCAGCGGATGTGGTGGCGATCGTGGATCTAATCACATAGCATCAAGCGGGAGGTTTCGCTCTCTTGAGCCAGATTGCCGCTTGGGTTACCGTTGCGATCGCCCAGTTCTTGGAAATTGTGCTGTGCTCGCTGCCACGCCTCCACAAAGCGGCTCACCCGAATCGGATCAATGGGCTGGGTAATTTGGCCATTGCGCTTCAACGAGCTAGCCACAATCACCCCATCGACATAGGGAACCAACTGCTCAACGTTATCCCAAGAGGCGCCACTGCCAATAAACAGCGGTTGACCCTTAGCCGCACTAGAGGCGATTGAGAGGTCCTCTTCGCTGGGGGGGTGCCCCGTTGCCCAGCCAGAGAGGATCACCCCATCCGCTAAGCCTCGCTCGAAGGTATCGCGAACGGCGGTACTCAGGTTAGGGGTATTTAAGGGTTGGGCGTGCTTGACCATGACATCCGCCAAAATTTTAATGTCTTGCCCCAGTTCACGGCGGTAGCGCAATAGGKGATGGGCTTGGCCTTCAATAATGCCTTGATCCGTGGCCATCACCCCCGTCAGCACATTGACGCGAATAAACTGTGCCCCCGTACACGTAGCGATCGCCAGACCACTGTAGGCATCATTGCGCAGCACATTTAAGCCAATGGGTAAGGCCACCAAATTTTTCAGGCGTTGCACCACCAAGGTCATGGCACTGACCACCGCCGCATCGACACGATCTTTGGTAAAGGGGGCATCAAAAAAGTTTTCAACAATAATCGCATTAGCACCCCCTGAGGCCAAGGCGGTGGCTTCCTGCTCTGCCCGGTCAATCACTGCCTTAAGGCTACCGCCCCAACGGGGAGAGGTGGGCAACGGTAACAGGTGTACAACACCAATCACTGGGGTAGCGGTATTAAAAAGTGTCCGGAGATCCACAACGATTTAGCGGTAGGTTGACAGCGAAATAACAACAAGCGGAGCATAGAGCCTAGGGTGGCACTCTACCGAGTAAACGATGGCAGAATCCACTGATTTAAGTATATCCCCGTCTGACCCCCCCCTCGTGGCGATCGCCCTTGGTAGCAATCTGGGTCAGTCCCGCCAAATCCTACAAGCAGCCGTTTGCGCCCTGCAACAGATACCCCACATCACTGGATTGCACTGCTCTCGGTGGTACCGCACCACACCAGTGGGACCACCACAGCCGGACTACTGGAATGGCTGCGTCACAGCGTTCACTACCCTCAGCCCCCTAGCATTGTTACACCAACTTCAGGCCATTGAGCAGCAGTTTGGCCGCAAGCGTCATCAACGGTGGGGGCCGCGCACGTTGGATCTCGATCTACTGTTTTACGGCGATACCATTGTCAATACATCAGAGCTAACGCTACCTCATCCTGAGTTAGCCAATCGTCCCTTTGTTCTTGTCCCCTTAGCCGAAATCGCCCCCCAGTGGCGGCATCCCATCCTCACAGACACGATCGCCACCCTACAGGCGCGTTTAGGTGTTGCTGGCATCAAGGCCGTGGCCTCTGCCGATGCGCCCGAAACCATGTTTGTAACTGCTCACAACAGCGATCCGCGAGGATGCCACCTACACTGTGCACCCGATGAAAGGCCGCCGCACTCCTAAAAATTTGTAGCACCGAGTCAATGGCACCGGTCTTCGGATCCGGTGTGCCGTAGATCAGAGTGTGAATGCGGGCTTGGACAATAGCACCCGCACACATGGGGCAGGGTTCGAGGGTGACGTAAAGGCGACAGCCGTTCAGGTACCAGGTTCCCAGCCGCTCTCCCGCACGGCGCAGGGCAATGATTTCCGCGTGAGCGGTGGGGTCGTGATCCCGTTGGCGACGATTTTCCCCAGTGGCAATGAGGGTATTATTGGCATCCACAATGACGGCACCCACTGGAACTTCATCCGCACAACCTGCGTGGTGGGCAAGGGCGATCGCCTGTTGCATCCAAAACTCGTGTTCTGCTTGCGCTGGTGCTGAACTAATCTCCACCACTGGATCCCCTGACCGCAGCCGCTATGGTACTATTCTTTCAGTTCTCTTGCGATCGCTGATAGTTTAGGAAAACACCATGATTGATGCTCTCGTGTTAGTGGCCAAGCTCCCGGAGGCCTATGCTATTTTTGATCCCCTAGTGGATGTGTTGCCGGTGATTCCCGTCTTGTTCTTAGCGCTAGCCTTTGTGTGGCAAGCCGCTGTTGGTTTCCGCTAAATTGCTGTGCAGTTAAACGTTACTCTTTTGATGCAGCCCCGTTGTGTTCAGCGGGGTTGTTCTATGCTCAGTAATCCATGTCTGTAATGTTCGGCGGGTATGGCGGGTCATAGCAAATGGGCCAATATTAAGCGCCAAAAAGCACGGGTGGATGCCCAAAAAGGTAAAGTCTTTGCGCGGCTCTCCCGGGCAATTATTATTGCTGCCCGCCATGGCGGAGGCGACCCCGCCGGTAATTTTCAACTCCGCAGCGCCATTGAAAAAGCCAAAGCAGCGGGGATTCCCAACGAAAACATCGAGCGGGCGATCGCCAAAGGTACCGGTACCCTTGATAGTGATGCACCCCTTGAAGAAGTCCGCTACGAAGGGTATGGGGCTGGTGGTGTTGCCTTTTTAATTGAGGCGCTAACGGACAACCGCAACCGCACCGCTGCTGACCTGCGGGCTGCCTTTAACAAGCAGGGGGGGAACCTTGGCGAGACGGGTTGTGTTGGGTGGATGTTTGACCTGTGGGGGGTGGTCACCGTTGCTGCCCCCCACGATGAAGAAGCCTTTTTAGAGGCTCTCCTTGCCGCGGAGGTCGAGACCTACGACATCGTGGCGGATGTCGCAGAAGTGCGTTGCCCTGTCGCTGCCTTGGAAGCCGTGAGCAACACCCTCAACCACTATGGCTACCACGTGTTAGAGACTGAGCGCCGCTGGCTCTCCCTCAATACAGTGGAGGTGAGCGATGAGGAGACGGCCCGCCGCGTCTTGCGGTTGCTGGATGCCCTCGAAACCCTTGACGATATCCAAAGTGTTGCCACCAATGCGGTCATCAGCGACGCTCTAATGGAGATGGTGGACGTTTAGGAATCCGTGTTTGTACGGTATTTTCAGGAACCTATTTACCAAAAATTTCGGCAAAATTTGAGTAAAAACACGGTAGTTGGCAGGTCATCAGAGTGCGACTATACCTATTAGGTTGCAGTTTAGGTTGCAGTAGTCCACGGACTGAACAACCCTGTCTCAGCCGTTGTGTGTCATCCAGATTGAGTTTCCAGCTTGGGCGATCGCTCCTTTCCTTCAGTCTTGATGCTGTGTCGAGTAGTTCTGAATAGAGGTACTCGCACATCTACTGTGTGCTCCCTCCATTTGTGTGTCTCCCGTGTCGGCTCTTGTGTGTTCCTAAGTTCCCTGTTGATCGGCTGGCAGAATTTGAATTTGCGTCGGTTCACTAACTGTGCAGGTGCAATACTGCAAGGAAGGGGGCTGAGGCCATCCCCACGTGACACCGATACAACCTGCTGCCCTAGCGCGTTGTGCCATGAGGCCATCGGCATCTGCGTCACCAATAACAACTGTCTGCGCGGGGGGAATCGCCAATTCAGCGCAGATTTTTTTGAGGGGGGTTGGGTCAGGCTTTGCAGGCAGGCGATCGCTACCCATAGCACTTCTAAAAAAGTGAGTGAGCTGGTAGGTGGCTAAAAACGCCTGTACCTCCTCGGTGCGATCGCCAGACAGCACTGCTAGCGTTAGGCCAGCCGTCTTCAGCCGTTGCAGCAGATCGATGACCCCGGGCAATGGTGGCGTGAAGGGAGCTTTGGGGCTAAACCTGCGATCCGCTTCAGCAAAGGCCTGTTCAGCGATTTCCCGAGCGGCTATCCAACCATAGCCATAGCCGGCAAGATGGGCAGCAGCAGCAATCAGGTTCTCATGGCGGCTCCCCACCGCCTGTAGCCCCTGCGGCTGGATCTGATGCGCTGAACTCCCAAAGCTACGCAGCAGAGGGGCTTCAAGATCAGGGGCGATCGCGGCCACTTGCCGTGCGCGTTCTAGAGCCAACTGGTGGAGGTAGCTCGCCGAGTCCGCTAAAGTACCATCTTTGTCAAACACAACTGCGGCAATATTGCTAAAGCGTACCGTTCCCTTGGGAAGTTGGCATAACAGAGTAACGCTCATCAAAGGTAAGCTCACACTCTCACAGCGATAGGTGCGATAGAGCCTGAGCCAGTAGTCCAGTATCCGTAACGGCAATGTTGCCTCTGGTTCAACCTGAAACTCTAGATGCAGAATGCAGTGTTGCGTTTGTACGAGGGTGACGCCATCCGCACAAATCGGTTCGAGGTTCAGTTCGGTTTTGAGAACTGAAACATTTTCTGAGGCATTGTTGAGGAGCCACTGGGTAAAGGCTGTCGGGTATTCTTCAGCAAGGTATTTACAGAGGTTATCTCGCATTCCTCCAGCTTATCGAAACCATGACCCGCAGCTATCATGGCTAGACCTTCAACAGCACATTTGGCAAGCTGTTCCTGTACCTCTATCTCATCGATACTTAAGGAGACTTTCGTTCCCCAAGTGCCGGAAAGGGCAAGGTCTCAACCGTGAGTACTTGCGGCGGAGTGGCATCGGGCGGGTATAGCATAGTGAACTGCACAAAGCGGGTTTCGTTCGGTTGTAGGGTCAGCCGCACAAGATCGCCCCCTTGCTGGCCTTCGCGCTGTACAAGGTGAATGATCCGACTTTGGGGTGCTCCCTGATCATCTCGATAGCGCAACCGTACACTACCTCGAAAGAAAATGCGGTTGGGTGGCTCAGCAAAAAATCGCAGGGTTGGCGCTGGCGCGTCAAATTTGATGGGGGTTTGTAGAGCAAGGCGAATGGTTTGGGGGCGATCGCTCTGGTTGTGTAAGGGCAAAACGAGATCGTACTCAACGGCGTAGTTGCCATGGGCGGCGTAGGCGGTATCAGGATAGCGCACCACCAAGGGAGCCGTTTGAATTTGGTCTGTGCCTAAACGACCGGCCACAAGGGAACTCAAGGGATAGGAAAATGCCTCGCCAGTGTTTGGAATTGGGATCGGCGTTTGCTGCGGATTATGCCAACGCGACCCTAGAGCCACCCCGGCCACGCGGCTGTAAATGATATTGCCGGGTTGATTGGGGGGGCTAGGTGGGCGATCGCGGGGGGTCACCAATCCCCCTTGGTGCAATGTTTCCTGCCACTGGGCAAGGGTAGGTTCATCCTCAGGAGCAAAGCGTGCCAAGCTAGCCAGATAAATATCGCCACTACTGCGGGCACGGATGAGTAGGGAGCGGCCATTCAACGGGGGGTCTAGACCTTTAACCGGAATCGGCAAATTTGCAATAAGGCCATAGGAGCGGGGCGGCAGGACAATTTGGCTTGGCCAACCCTCTTGACGGCGGCGGCGCAAAATATCCAGCATGACGCGATCGCCAGGGCCGGCAAAGATTTGCCCAAGATCGTTAGCCTGTCGAGCTGGCAAGGGGACAAATGGGGCATCAGGCTGACTGAGGTAGCTAGCCGCGTGCAGGAGGTCAATGGTGACTGGGGTTGCACCGGGATTGTAGGCCAAAATTCCCACGTAGAGGGTGGTTAAATCCGCAGGATCAGGGGGTTTGGCAATGTGATGGGCAAAAATATCAAAGCGACCGCGAAAAGCATAGTTCAGATGAGCCGCAGGAGTGGCCTTACCGCTGGCCGGAAATGTGGATAGCAAAATCCCTTCGCGCTGAACGACTTCGGGACTGTTGCTATTGAACACGGGCACCTGATCTAAGCCCCCTGGGAGGGGTAAGATTTGCTGTTGCTGCTCAAGTGTGGCAGGCGGTTGAGCCAAGATCGGTGCAGCCCACAACAGTGCTGCGAGACTGCCGCAGGAAAGTCGTAAATTCACAGGCATCATTGCGGTTAGTAGCTAATTTGCAGGGTCACCGTTGCTGCCACCTCTAGCTCTCCAGCAACGACCGGGGTACTATCGGCCATGGCCGGCGCAGCAAACCGTACTGGGCTAGGGGGTGGGGTGGCTTGGTTGATCTGAATACTGACCACTTGGCGCGGTTGCAGGTTCAAGGCGCTCAACACAGCTTGGGCTTGGGACTGGGCATCTTGGGTGGCTCGCTGTAGGGCAGTGCGCTGAGCAGCAGCAAGGGTTGTTTCGGGTGCAGTAAAGCTAATACTGTCAATAGTGGTTGCTCCAGCTTGCACGGCAGCATCAAGCAGGGCACCAACGCGATCGCTCGGCAGACGAAAACTAACCGTATTGCGACCAATGTAGCCCACCAATAGGCGCTGATTATTACTGAACTGATAGTCAGGCGTCAAGCTAAGACCCGTAGTTTGCAGTTGGCTCACCTCTCGCCCCCGCAGCACTACTAATACAGCATTGGCCTTACGGGCAACCTCCTGCTGTACCTCCTGAGCTGTGCGCCCCCGCACCTCCACCCCCAGCGTTACTTGGGCAAGGGTTGCTGTTACTGCCTCTGTTCCGCGCCCAGTCACCGTCAGGGTACGCAGTGCCTCTTGAGCCATCGTTGGTAGAGCTACGCTGCCCCAAAACAAGGTACTGAGGCTCAGCGCATAGAGTTTGGTTAGGGTGTTATTCACAGAATTTTACTGAACATCAACCAGTCACACGGGTGTGCTAGCGAGCGGCAAGGTGCTCACATTATACAACAGGAGTTTACCGATTTCCTTTTGATGGATGAAAAGGCTGTTAGTCCATTAACGAGTTAAAGTGGCTTGGCGACCTGCTAGCTCTTCCGCTAGCAGTTTGGTGTAGATGTCTTCGAGGTGGGGCGTCATCAGGTTGCTTTCAATCCCGTAACCAAGGCTTGTCCACGTGCCTGACAACAGGTCAAAGACAGCTTGCACCTTACCTTCCCGCAGCAATTGGGGGATGTCAGCGTTCCATGCATTGGCATCTGTTAACCAGCGATAGACCACTTGATCTTGATATTCCGGAGCAAAGTTATACTGACTCCAAAACCATCCGGGTGGGCTCGGGTGATAGTGGGCGGCTTTTTCTGCCCAAGTAGAGCTAAGAAACTGGTACCGCCCCGCAGCCGTTGTACACAGGTGCTGGTTGGGGCCTCGGCGAATAGGAATACAACGATCGGGATGACGGCTGAGGTCGTGGACGTGATCACCGCCGTAGAGGAGGGTGTAGGGGCTAGGATCGTTGGCTTCACTTGCGGAAATGGTGCGCATGAGGGCACGGATGTAGGGATCACCACCTTCCATGACCAAGGGGGCAATTTGGCCAGGGTGCCAACGGTACCATAGGAGCGCGGGCGATCGCCCGCCCAAAAACCCATAGCTGACCCCTGCAACCAATGATCCAACAATCAACCAGCGCCAAAACCGCACAATCACCTATCCTCAAATCACGGAATACAGCGGAACAACTCAGAGTAAGGCACGGGAGATTGATCAGCGCGGCTCACTACCTCAATAATTTTGTTTTTTGCGGCAGCGTCGCCAAGGGCAGCAACACAGATGTCAGCGACCTGTGAGCGTGAGATACTCCCTTCAAAAAGGGTGTCGGCGGCAGCCATCACCGGATACCCACCCTCCTCTGTATCTTTAAGGCCTCCCGGACGGACTATCGTGTAAGTCAGACCGCTGTTCTGTAAATAACGTTCCGCCTGCTGCTTCCAATACAGAATTAACCAAAAGAGATTTAGGGGATGAAAAAACTGGGAGACACAAAGGGAGGAAACGAGAACGAACTGCTGCACTCCGCTGTACTTAGCAGCATCCACTAAATTTTTGGTGCCGAGATAATCTACACTGAAGGGGTCTAAGGGGTTGAGGCTGGGACTTGCCCCTGTGGCGCAAATAATACTTTCACAATTGCTCAGAGCACTCCCTAGAGTTTGGGGTTGGGTAACATCCCCTAGGCGAATATCGACACCGCCATTAGGCCACTGCTGCTGCGCCTTCGTTAGGTTCCGGACAACAGCAATGGGGGAGTGACCCGCCTGCTGTAGGGCAGTAACAATCCGTCGGCCGGTGCGGCCGGTGGCACCAATAACAGCTACATTCACCGTCGTAGTCCAGCGATGTTGATTGATACGTTTACGTTATTGAGTTTGGGGTTGGCTGTGAATTTGCAAATCAGCATACAATCATTGTATTCGCTCCCCAAGACAAGGTTACTGCCGCAGTTCTAGGGCGGTACCCACAAAACCACCCACAAAATAAAGTCTAGAATTATTGTGGTCGGAGGGAGGGTATGCCTGCTCAGAGGGGACAATCTTTGCTTTTTTAGATATACCCAACCATTGTATGAATCATCGTCCTGTGCATCCCGCTATTGTCAGTCGCGTGGAACCGGACTCGATTGCTGCAGAGCTTGGTTTTGAGCCAGGGGACGCGTTGTTAGCTATCAATGGCGAGCGCCCCCGCGATCTCATTGACTACCGCTTCCTGTGCGCAGATGAGGTGCTAACGCTAGAAGTCCTTGGTAAAGACGGTCAAACCTATACCCTAGAAATTGAGAAGGAAGCGGATGATGACCTCGGGCTGGAGTTCACCACAGCTCTATTTGATGGTTTGCTCCAGTGCAACAATCGCTGCCCCTTTTGCTTTATTGATCAACAGCCACCCGGCAAGCGGCAGAGCCTCTATGCCAAGGATGATGACTATCGCCTAAGTTTTCTTTACGGTAGCTACCTCACGCTGACAAATCTCACGGCACCAGAGTGGCAACGGATTGCCCGGCTGCGCCTGTCGCCCCTGTATGTCTCTGTGCATGCAACGGTTGCCAGCGTTCGCCAACGCCTCCTCAAAAATCCGCGTGCTGGCGAGATTCTGCGACAGCTTGCTTGGTTTCAGGAACAACGATTGCAACTCCATGCCCAAGTGGTGGTGTGTCCGGGCATTAATGACGGGCAGTGCCTTGAGCAAACCCTGCGGGATTTAGCGAGCTTTTACCACCCAGATTGGCCGACGGTTCTTTCGGTTGCGGTGGTACCCGTGGGGTTAACCCGCTTTCGCCCCGCTGATGATGAACTGGTACCGGTGACCCCTGATGATGCCCGCACCGTCTTGCGGCAGGTACAAGCTCTTCAGGAGCACTTTCAGCGCCAATGGGGTACCCCCTTTGTCTGGCTGGCAGATGAGTGGTTTTTAATCGCTGGCAGACCGCTGCCTCCTGCCACCCATTACCAAGATTATCCACAACTGAGTAACGGTGTGGGTACGATTCGTCTGTTTTTAGAAGAGTTTGCCGCCCACAGCCACGACTTACCCACCCGCTTGCCGACAGCGCGCCATTTAAGCTGGGTGGTGGGTAATGCGGTCGGCGAGGCATTCCAGCCCCTTGTAACCCGTCTCAACCAAATTCAGAACCTTCGCCTTGATCTCTACCCGCTAGCTAGTGATTACTGGGGGCAAGCCATGACGGTTACTGGATTACTCACAGGCCATGACTTAATCTATCACCTACAAGGAAAACCCTTGGGCGATCGCCTACTACTGCCGAGTATCATGCTCAAACACGATGAGGCTGTTTTTTTAGATGATCTCTCCCTTGAAACGGTGGCAGACGCTCTACAAGTCCCTATTCAAGTTGTCAGCGGCGGTGCAGCTGGTTTGATTGCGGCCTGTACCTCTAGCTAGAGAGGGATCTAAAGTTTGTTCTACGAACTATTCGGGTTGCCAGCGAAGCCAATCTTCATCTAGAGCCTGCTCTAAGGTAAACTCTGGCTCTTGTGGAATCATGTTAGCATTCAACTCACTTGCATTGAGAAACAGTTTTTTTTCTGCCATTGCGATATTCTAGGTCAAAGTTCTCACTAAGATAATTTTTTAAGCTGGGACTATCTTTGAGTATGGCTTGAATTTTTAAGCCGAAGTTGGCAACTTCAAGCTTCCAAATTCGGAAACAATTTTTTCGTTCGGATTCCCAATACTTTAGTTTAAGAAAATGCTCACATAATCGCATTAAATAGCTAGAAATCGCTCGTTTCTCGCTTTTTCCCAAGCTCTCAATCTCCTAAATTAAATTTTCTAGGTCAAGGTTATCGAAGTCTCGCACTTTTAACTGAGCAACAGTTGCATTTAACCAGCACTGGTAGTCCGTCTCATATAATGATGCAAGCTGGGTCTTTACCTCAGATTTGACGGTCTCAGAATGCATGATGGGTTCTCCTAACTGTTATTCATGACTACACTCATCGCAAAATTTGCGCCCAAATGCCAAACTCAGAAGTGAGGACTGCAAACTTAGAGAAATACTGTTTCAGATGCAATACGGACAGAGCTATCAGAAGAAGACCAACTAAGAACAATATCTGCCCTCAATTATAATCACTACCCTCAATGGAGCGTTCGATGGAATGGGTGAAGTAGGTAGGGGCGAGCGTCAGTAAAGTAGTAAAGTATTTAGACCATTCCGTCCTAAAGGACAGAGCCTGTCTCTTGATTGACGTTGTCAGCGTCCCAATTTGTTAGGAATGCCGTCGCACCCCCCAGGAATGGTTTCGCGAGCGCGGCTGCCACACCACGCACAGCAATAGTAGCGCTGCTCTTCGGAAAGGTTTTTGACATTACTAAAATTGACATCTTCCACCACCGCACCAGTATAGGCACCCGTCCGAAAATTCGGTGGATTGAGGCGATCGCGAGGGCTAGCTTGCTCCACCGGACCGTAAAATAAGCGAGTTCGGCTCATATCCACGCCAGTGAAGTCTGCCCCTTGCAAAATAGCTCCGGCCAAATTAGCGCGGGTGAGGTTGCAATTGCGGAACTGCACTCCTGTGAGGTTGGCATCACTTAACTCCGTCCAGCGCAAATCGGTGCCACTCAGATCGGTGCCCGCTAGCATACTGCCTAGGTTAATGACCCGTACGCCATACTCGATATCTTCTTCATAACCGCCTAAGCCATCAAAAATTGCTCGCCCTAGGCGGCGATCGCGCTTCAAAGGAGCTAGCAGCTTTGCCCCTGAGAGAAAACGAATGATTTTTGCTTTACCTTCGGCATCTAAGCCTGCCAAAATAGCCGCCGTGCGCCCCTCGGCGATCGCTCGTTCAGGGGGCCAGTCCTCCAATAGCCCTTGGTCATCCAAAATAAGGTCAGAAATGCCCTGAAAATAGCTATCAATGGTTTGCTGTTGGGTAATCCGGTTTTGTTGGGTAGTGAGGTCCCGCGAGATCACGTACTGCCGCCATGCCACGTAGGCCGCCAGCAGTGCCACTAAAATTTGACCCAAGGCACCAAAGCCTTCTGCTAGGGCACCCACCGCATCCCAATTGGTGCCTTGAAAGCGACCACGAATCCAGTCCATCGCGCCGGTCATGCCAATTAGCGCCAAGACGGTTAAGCTCAGCCCCACCGTAGCAAAGATGAACTGCCGTTGTTGCGCCGTTAAATCTTCTGTAAACCAGTGATAGGTGGAGTGCCAAACAATGGGGAAACTGAACACCCCCAACAGCAAAGCAGCGGCCACTCCCACCGCATCCCAATCCAACGCCCACGCCACCAGCACCACAAGGATAGTTACTGGTGTTAAGGCAGTGCGCAACGAGATCCACAGGGTTTGCCAACGACTGCGAGCAGCCAGAACTTTACTTAAGCGTAACGCCGCGGTGTTTGCCTCACGGAGGCCTGTCTCCCGAGACCATTGCTGTTCTTCGCCCATCGTGGTTGCCTTAGTTAGCTTTGGGATTTTTCCAAGGTAGCTCAAGCATAGGTCAATGTTGAGAGGGATGCATCCAACTGCCCCCAACTGTGGCCATCCAGCGCCAACTGCTCAATGAGGCTGGCCAAGCGGAGTGCCTTGAGCGCCTGCTCCCCACCCACTGAGGGGGGCTGCCCACCCCGCACACAGTTCACAAAATGCTCTAGCTCAGCGTGCAGGGGTTCAATGTTACTGGTATAGACCTTCTCGATGAGGCCATCCTGCCGATACAGCACTTGGCCGTGATCAGCGCTACAACTAGCGGTGGTTTTGCGGTGGATGAGAATTTCGTTTTTGAGGAAATCGGCTTCCGTCAGCGAATTTTTGCAATGAGCCGCAATACGCCGCTGTTTGCGATGGGTCACCTTACTGGCGGTGAGGGKGGCAATAATGCCGTTGGCAAACCCTAGGGTGGCCGTTACATAGTCTAGGTACCCAGAATTCGCAGAGCGACTGCCCGCAGCCGTTAGGCGTACCACGGGTGAGCTAGTTAGCTCCAATAACAGATCAATGTCGTGGATCATTAAGTCCAAAACCACAGACACATCATTGGCGCGATCGGAGTACGGACTCATGCGATCCGCTTCTACTGCTAAAATTTCTTCAGTGCGCAGTACCTTACTCAGCTCTTGGAAGGCAGGGTTAAACCGCTCAATGTGACCTACCTGCAAAATGCACTGGCACTCCGCCGCAGCATTCACCAAGGACTCAGCTTCGCTAATACTGGCGGCAATGGGTTTTTCCACCAGTACATGAACCCCATAGCGCAGACAGGTAATGCCCACTTCATGGTGCAATCGTGTGGGCACTGCAATACACACGGCATCGACGTGGGGCAATAAATCAATATAGTTTTCAAAGAATTTAATTCGGTACTTGCTGGCTGTATCAATGCCGCGCTCCAGGTTGAGGTCGGAGATCCCCACTAATTCCACATCTTTGAGTAAACTCAAAACACGGGTGTGGTGCTGACCCATGTTGCCAACACCAATGACACCGATGCGCAGCGGGTCGGGCTGGGGACGGACGGCAGAACTCATCGTTTGTTGTTTCACTCCTCTCATTTACCCCTTAAACGCAACCGTGGAATGATTCGGCGTTGGCCACCACTGAAGTAGCATTTTCAGAAAGATGCTACCACAGCATTGCCAAATGTAAAGTTTTTAGTGATTGCTTGACGAACCCAATGACGACTAAAAAGGCGGTGGTGTTGCTCTCGGGCGGCTTGGACTCGAGCACGGTGTTATTTCGTGCTAAGGCATTGGGCTATGCATGCTATGCCCTTTCCTTTAACTATGGGCAACGCCATCAGCAGGAGTTAACCTCAGCGATCGCCATTGCGGCAGCGGCGGGGGTGGTACAGCACCACGTCATTCAGTTTGATTTACGGCTGTGGGGTGGCTCAGCCCTTACTGATCAAACCATTGACTTGCCCTGCGATCGCGACCTTAGCACCATGAGCCAAGAGATTCCGGTGACCTATGTGCCCGCCCGCAATACTATTTTTCTGAGTTTTGCCCTTGCTTACGCTGAGGCCATCCATGCCCAATCGGTTCACATTGGCGTGAATGCCCTTGACTATTCGGGCTATCCAGACTGTCGGCCTGACTATATTGCAGCCATGGCCGAGGTGTATCGGCTTGGTACCAAGCAGGGGCGCGAAGGAAACCCCATCGAGATCATCTGTCCCTTAATTGATCTGCACAAGACCGATATTATTCGCCTCGGCAATGAGTATGGCGTACCTTGGGAGAAAACTTGGTCTTGCTATAGTGACGGCGGCACTCACGAGCCAGCACGGGCCTGCGGTCGCTGTGATGCCTGTCGCTTGCGCTTGGCAGCCTTTGCGGCCTTGGGTCTAACCGATCCACTACCCTACACCCCCACCCACCCCGCCTAGGTTCGGTAAATCCCCCTTTTGCTACTTGGGGAAGCGATCGCACTATGGATAAAGAGAGGGTTAAACCCAGTATGGGTGTTGTGCCCCAGATCGAAGTTAGCCTGCAAAGGGAGTCTTAGTCGCTATGGCAAAAGTTGTCGGAATTGACCTTGGTACCACCAACTCCTGTGTGGCCGTTATGGAAGGGGGCAAGCCTACGGTTATTGCCAACGCTGAAGGGTTTCGGACAACCCCCTCCGTTGTCGCCTACACCAAAAATGGCGATCGCCTCGTGGGTCAAATCGCCAAACGGCAAGCGGTCATGAACCCCGAGAATACCTTCTATTCAGTGAAACGCTTCATTGGCCGTCGCTTCGATGAAGTGATCCACGAAACCACTGAAGTCTCCTACAAAGTTTTGAATGTCAACGGCAATGTCAAACTAGACTGCCCCGCCCAAGGCAAGCAATTTGCCCCCGAAGAAATTTCTGCCCAAGTCCTGCGCAAGCTGAAGGATGATGCTAGCAAATACTTGGGCGAAGAGGTAACCCAAGCGGTGATTACCGTACCCGCCTACTTCAACGATTCCCAACGCCAAGCCACCAAAGATGCCGGGCGCATTGCGGGTCTTGAGGTGCTGCGCATCATCAACGAACCAACCGCCGCTTCACTGGCCTACGGTTTGGATCGCAAGAGTAACGAAACCATTCTCGTGTTTGACTTGGGTGGAGGTACCTTTGATGTCTCCATCCTCGAAGTTGGCGATGGCGTCTTTGAAGTCCTAGCCACCTCCGGGGATACCCACTTGGGTGGAGACGATTTCGACAAAAAGATCGTGGACTTTTTGGCGGAGTCCTTCCGTGCCCAAGAAGGCATTGACCTGCGCAAAGACAAGCAAGCCCTACAGCGGCTCACAGAAGCTGCCGAAAAAGCCAAAATCGAGCTATCCAGCGTTACCCAAACAGAAATTAACTTACCCTTCATTACCGCCACCCAAGATGGGCCTAAGCATCTTGACATGACGCTGACGCGAGCCAAATTTGAAGAACTCTGCGCCGACTTAATTGAGCGTTGCCGGGTGCCCGTAGAGCAGGCACTCAAAGATGCCAAACTCAGCAAAGACCAAATTGATGAAGTCGTGTTGGTGGGAGGGTCAACCCGAATTCCGGCGATTCAGGAACTGGTGAAACGCTCCCTTGGCAAAGAACCCAACCAAAGCGTCAACCCCGATGAAGTGGTTGCCGTCGGAGCCGCCATTCAAGCTGGGGTACTCGCGGGTGAAGTCAAAGATATTCTACTGCTGGATGTGACTCCTCTCTCCCTCGGGGTAGAAACCCTTGGCGGGGTGATGACCAAAATTATTCCTCGCAACACCACAATCCCCACCAAAAAATCCGAAGTCTTTTCTACGGCGGTGGATGGCCAAACCAACGTGGAAATTCACGTCCTGCAAGGGGAGCGGGAAATGGCCGCCGATAACAAGAGCTTAGGCACCTTCCGTCTGGATGGCATTCCACCTGCACCTCGTGGTGTGCCCCAGATTGAGGTCACCTTCGACATTGATGCCAACGGTATCCTGAACGTCAAAGCCCGCGACAAAGGAACGGGCAAGGAGCAGTCCATTAGCATTACCGGCGCTTCGACTCTGCCGAAGGAAGACGTTGAGCGGATGGTGCGCGAAGCAGAAATGAATGCCGCCGCTGATAAAGAAAAGCGCGAGAAAATCGAAACCAAGAACCAAGCAGAGCAACTCTGCTACCAAGCCGAGAAACAACTCGCCGAAATTGGGGATAAAGTCTCCAGTGGGGATAAGGACAAGCTCACGGCGCTGATTGCCAACCTGCGCTCGGAAATTGGCAGCGAGGCCGAGAAGAAACCAGTGGAGTCCATTGACTTCGGGCGGGTTAAATCCTTGATGCAGGAGCTACAACAAACCCTCTACAGCATCGGTGCGAGCGTCTATCAAAGCGGTGAGCCAAGCACTGCCACCGGTGGCGCCAGCAGTACAGGGAGTAGCTCTAGCAGCGGTGGTGATGATGTCATTGATGCGGAGTTCTCGGAGACCAAATAACTTGGTGGCTGGTTCCTAAATAAAATAGCCTCAGGGGGAATGCCTGCCCCCATGCTTGCGTTCAGACTAAGACTCCTTTTGCCCCCTAGGAACTCACTAGGGGGTTTATGATTATGGAGCCGACGTTACTACCAGATGGGCAACAGGTGTGGAAAACAGCGTAATTGACGTGGCTAATTGTGCATGGAGTCGGGCGATCGCCCATGGATGGGAGACTCCGTACCGCGTCCGCTATGTCAGTAATCTTGACGATGGACCATGGCATGGGATGCCCCTTGGGGGGTTTGGGGCGGGCTGTATTGGTCGCTCTTCGGCAGGGGACTTTAACCTTTGGCATTTAGATGGCGGTGAACACCTGTTTCAAACGGTTCCCGCCTGTCAATTTAGCCTGTTTGAGCAGGGAACTGGTGCCTATGCCCTCGGTAGTCCACCAGCAGACGGTACCTTGGCAGCGTGGCAGTGGTATCCCGCCGGTCAGGGGACGTATAGCGCTCGCTATCCCCGCAGTGGGTTTGTGTACGATGGTGTGTTTAGCACCGACGTCAGTTGTGAGCAATTTTCGCCGATTCTGCCCCACAATTACCAAGAGACCAGTTATCCGTTGGCAGTGTTTCTGTGGCAGTTTCACAACCCTACCGCACAGCCTATCACCCTTAGCTTAATGTTCTCATGGCAGAACATGGTGGGCTGGTTTACGAATGCGACCCCCTCGTCCGCCATTGAGATCCGCGATGATGGCAGCCCCGTCTATACCTATACCCCCCGCTGGCGGCACAGTCAGGGGAATTTCAATGAAATTCTGCAAACGGAGCAGTACCATGGCTGGCGACTGCGGCGATCGCCCCATGCCACCCCACCGCAGGAAGGGGATGGAGAATGGGCCGCCCTTGTGCCGACGGGAGTGGGGGAATGTTTCTGGCACAGCCGCTGGAACCCCGATGGCGATGGAGCCGACCTCTGGCAGTATTTTGCCAAGGATGGCTCGCTTCCCAACTACACCGACACCACCCCTGCCCACGCGTCAGAGCAAGTAGCCGCTGCCTTTGCCCTACGGTTCACCGTAGCCCCTGGGCAGACCACCGAACTGCCAGTGGTGTTGGCCTGGGATTTACCTGTAACGGAGTTTGGTGCAGGGATTATCTATTACCGTCGCTATACCGACTTTTGCGATCGCTCCGGTCAAAATGCGGTTCGTTTGGCCAGCCGCGGCCTCCAGCACTATCGCCAGTGGCAACAGCAGATTCGCAGTTGGCAACAACCCATTCTAGAACACCCCCACTGGCCGGACTGGTTCAAAATGGCGCTGTGCAATGAGTTGTACGTCCTCAGTAGTGGCGGGACGTTGTGGAGTGCTGCTAGCGATCGCGATCCCTTGGGGCAATTTGCTGTCCTAGAGTGCCTCGACTATCGCTGGTATGAAAGCTTAGATGTGCGCCTGTACGGTTCCTTTGCCCTGCTGCACCTGTGGCCAGACCTCGAAAAAACCGTGATGCGTGCCTTTGCCCGTGCCATTCCCACCGCTGACCCCACCCCGCGGATTATTGGCTATTTTTATCGCGGTGATCCAGCAACGGCCTACAGAGCACCCCGTAAAGTGGCCAATGCCGTTCCCCACGACCTAGGAGCACCCAACGAGCACCCGTGGGAGCGCACCAACTATACGGCCTACCAAGATTGCAACCTATGGAAAGACCTCGCTGCCGATTTTGTCCTACTGGTCTATCGTGATTTTTTGCTGACGGGGGGCAGTGATCTCGATTTTGCCCGCGAGTGTTGGCCAGCAGTTGTTGCTGCCTTAAACTACCTCAAACAGTTTGACACCGATGGCGATGGCCTCCCTGAAAATGGCGGTGCTCCAGATCAAACCTACGATGACTGGAGGTTACAAGGGGTCAGCGCCTATTGTGGGGGGCTGTGGCTGGCGGCTCTCGAAGCCGCGATCGCCTTGGCCACGGTACTCGAGCAACCGGAGGGCAAAACCTACGACCGATGGTTGCAACAAGCGCGCCCCCGCTACCATGCACTGCTGTGGAACGGTGCGTACTACCGCCTTGACACGGGTAGCGGCTCTGAGGTGGTAATGGCGGATCAACTCTGTGGCCAATTTTACGCCAAGCTTTTGGGCTTGCCAGATATTGTGCCGCCCGAGTGTGCCCGTAAGGCTCTGGAAACCATTTACAATACTTGCTTCTTGCAGTTTCACAACGGCACCGTGGGGGCAGCCAATGGCCTTTTGCCTAACGGCCAGCCCGAAGATCCCCACGCCACCCATCCCCTAGAAGTGTGGATCGGCATTAACTTTGGCTTGGCGGCGTTTCTGTGGCAGAGTGGCATGACCGCAGAAGCCTGGCGAGTGGCGGAGGTTGTTGTGCAGCAGGTCTATGAACATGGCCTGCAATTTCGGACCCCAGAAGCCATTACAGCCGAGGGCACCTTTCGAGCCTGTATGTACCTGCGGCCAATGGCAATTTGGGCGCTGGCCATTGTCAGCCAAGGCGAGCCCCTCAAAACTTGAGAATTTCGTAATCTACGTTACATTGTTGCAGTTTGTTAAGCCGCGACAATGGTGAACAACGAGTTGCCCGTCTATGATAGGGGGGTAGCGCATCAGCAGTCATAAATTAGAATCACCTATGGATAATCTTAGTCAACGCTACCTACGTCTTTGCCAAGCCTACAGCCAGTTGGCGGAGCGCTATACTAAACTAGATATTGATCATATGACCCTGCGGGAGCGGCTTGTGCCGTTCCTGATGGCCTTTAAGTACTACAAGCAAATGGCTGAGCAACTGAGTGCCGAAAAGCTAGCCATGCAGCAGGAGATCAATGACCTGCGCGATCGCTACCAGACATTGGCTAGCCAAACTGGGGACGTGCCAGTCAACGCCGAGCTATTAGCCGCCCTGAGTGAGGCGGAGGGGCAAATGGCTCTCATTGAAGAAACCCTGAAGGAGCAAGACACCGATCTTGATCCCAACTTGCTGCCTATGGAAAAGCAATTATTGGAAGAGTACACAGCAGGGGTCGGTGACTTTCAGGCACTGCTGCCCCACTCGTCAAGTCGCTCTGAGGGTGCCTCCTAAATGCTCTCGCCTGCCAGTGAAGAATTTGTGGCTCTGTGTCGCACTCAACTCAAGCTGGTTGTCACGACCTTGGGTGCCTCCTCACTGGCAGTGTATCTCAGTGAAACCCTCAGCGATCGCCCCTCTTGGTCGCCCGTCGTCGTCTATCCTGACTCCCCCTCACCCTTGGCGCTGTCATCCGCGTTGGCTCTTCCTGCGGCACCATTGACAGGCTCCTCCGCGTTACCACCTGTTGAACTCTTTTCTTCCTTGGCGAATCAATTACTATTGCCCTTGATGTACCAAAACTGGGTCTTGGGGGTATTGGTGGCGCAACGGGAGCAGCAGCCTTGGCTGGCAGCGGAGCGAGAACAGTTACAACAAGTCGCCCAAACCTTGGCGATCGCCTGTGTTTTGGATCAGCGACAGCAGTGGCTAAGCCACTCCAGCACCGCCCTTGATCAGCAGCAGCAGCACTTTGAAAATGTCCTCCACCAACTGCGTAATCCAGTTGCGGCAATTCGCACCTTTGTCAAGCTGTTGCTCAAACAGCTGGAACCTAGCCATCGTGGTCGTTCTCTTGCGGAGGGGATTGCCAAAGAAACGGAACGCTTGATGGCACTCCTGAATGATTATCGCCAACAGCGTGCTGACCTGCCTGCCCTCAGCGCTGCGGCTCCGCTGACCTTAGTGGGAACCCCCATAGACCTACGGGTCGCCCTAGCCCCCCTCATTGAAGCCGCACAAGCCCGCGCAGAAATGGAAGGCAAAACCTTTGCGGTTGAGATACCGGACGTGCTGCCTCCCCTATGGCTGGATACGCGGGTTTGCCAAGAGGTCGTGAGCAACTTACTGGATAATGCCTTCAAGTATACCTCAACGGGCAGTACCATTGGCTTGCGCCTCACGGTGATGGCTGAGAGTGTGGAGTTGAGGGTATGGGATAACGGCTGTGGCATCCCAGCAGCGGTGCAGCCCCACCTCTTTACCCGTGGCTATCGCGGTGTGCAATCAGACAGCGAGGTGGAAGGAACAGGGTTAGGCCTAGCGATCGCCCAAGAATTGCTGCGCCCCTACAATCTCAGCTTAAACGTCATCAGTCCCTMCCCTGCCGATAGTGATCATGGCACCGCCTTTACCCTAACGCTGCCGGTGCATACCACTGCCGTCGTGGGAGGTTCGCCGTGAGTTCCCTAAAGCAACAACTGCTCCGGTGGGGGAGTCAATGGCATCAACGGATGGTGCTGATCTTCTGCGTCCCACTCTTGATTAGTGCCATCACTGGTCTGGCGCATCGCTTGGGGCGTAGTTGGCTGGGGCTATCTAAGGACTTTGGCCGCGTCATGATGACGTTGCACGAAGGCCGTTACCTCGGTGAATGGATGATCCCCATCTACGTCCTAGCCGTTGGTCTGGGGGTATTGGCCATTCTGGCAACTGGGCTAGTGCTCCTGTGGGGGCGATCGCTACCCGCGAAGGGAACAGCACGACAGGTTCATCATCTAGTTGCTGGTGTGGCGGCGCTCCCCCTGTTCATCAGTGCCACCACTGGCATTGCCTATCGCTTAGGGCGCAATTGGCTAGGGCTATCGAAGGAACAGGCAGCGATTTTCCTGAGCTTGCACCAAGGCACCTACTGGGGTGAGGCGGGTCGTCCATTCTATATTTTGGCCGTGGGGTTAAGTGTATTAACGCTGATCGGCACAGGCGTAACCCTACTGCCGCGCCGGTGGTTCACCCCAACCCCCACCGCTGAGTAAATGTTACAAACTATGAGCAACCGTTGCCAAAGGTTAGCTCCTATGGACTAATAAGTACAGCACTTGATCGCCCATTCGTTTGTACCTTAAGGAGTCGTTCATGGCACTGACCGATACCCAAGTTTATATTGCCCTTGTAATTGCCCTCCTCCCCGCAGTACTCGCGTTTCGACTTTCAGCAGAGCTGTACAAATAGCCGCTCGCTGGAGCAACGCAAGCAATTACAGCCCTCATTACCTATAACGTTCTTAATTGTGGCAGTTCCTCACAGTGTGAAGTTTAGCAATGGGGAACTGCTTTTGTTGTTTATAGGAGTGATGTGGGCGGGCTAAAACCCCTCCGCTTTAGCGAGGGGATACAGCCAACTCAGGGGGCTTTAGCCCTCTCTATGTGTTAAACTAGAGACGTGGAAAGTAGGCGTATCAACTACGCGAAGAGACATCCTAGTACGGAGAAATCCCGGCAAGTAAGTCACTACCGCTTTAGCGGCAAGCCTAAACCACTGCAAGCAATGGCAGGATGTTGAGCGTATCGAATTGGCTAGTGTTGAAAAGCGCGAAACCACGAACCGAAACATAAACGTAGTCCCAATAGCGGAAATGCTTGAGGTGAGTAGGGGGTCTTTGACTGCCCCCACCCGCATTAAGTTGTGGGTGACAGCTCAAGGGAAAAGCGAAGCAACGCAGATCGGAAGAGC
>NZ_JAKLTV010000017.1:0-111023 GCF_022698185.1 Synechococcus sp. PCC 6717
TCGAAGCCCTGCAGAACTTGGTCTAGCTTGACAATTTGCTCTGCAGTGGGATTTAGTTGACAGACAATGGTCAGTATTTGCTGTGGCATGAGTTCATTTTATGCGCCTAAATGGTACTATGGCAACTGAAGTTGCTAAAGAGGCTTTCCTCCCCGCACTGAAGTACGGGGCTTCCAGCCCTACCCGATGTGAAGGGTTCTTGTTGGTTTTACTAAGGTGCAATCTTTCAGGAGAGGGGCTTGAAACCGCCGCTATCGGTTGCTGTTTTTATCTGCTTGGAATGGCAGCCCAATGCTGGGGGGCACGTCAAATGCTGGGAACGCTTTGCTGAAGCCGCCACCCAGTATCCAGAACGTGTTGATCTGACGATTTACTTTTTGGGGGCAACGGCACAAACCATTGACCTAGCTGCCAATGTACGTTACCGCTTGCTGCGACCCCAATTCAGCACGCAGCGCCTTGAAATCTTGCGCCAAGGGGCAGGACTGACAGATGTCGCACCGTTTCATTGGGAGCTATGGCGGCATCTAGCTGAGCACGATGTCTTTCACCTCACCGATACCTTTAGCTTTGCGCAAACGGTACGCCGTTTTTGCCAGCAGCAGCGCCGCCCCCTACTGAGTTCAATCCATACCGATTTACCGTTACTAACGCGCACCTATTCCCGGGAAATTATCCTGCGTATGAGTGGCCGTAGCTGGGGCAGCAAGCTATGGCAATGGCTATGGCTGGAGCAACTGAAGGTTGACCAGTGGTTTAGTCGGCGAGCCGAGCGAAAGCTCGCGGGATTTATGCGTGCTAGCGATCGCATTCTTGTTTCGCGGCAGCAGGATTATGAGTGGCTGATGAGTTTTTTACCCAAGGAACGGGTGTATTGGTTTCGCCGGGGCATCGATCGCGATCGCTTTCATCCGCGTTGGCGTCAACCGCAGTGGCTACGGGAAGAATATCACCTCCCTGATGTTCCCATCCTACTGTTTGTGGGGCGGGTAGATGCCAGTAAAAACGTCTTGCTGATGGCAGCAGCGGCAATGGAGTTAGCTAGGCAGGGCTATGATTTCCACGTGTTAGTGGTGGGGGAAGGAGCACAGGACAGGGAGGTCAAGGCGTGCTTAGGAAATCGGGTGACCCTGACGGGCAAAGTACCCCAAGAGAAACTAGGGGCGATCTACGCCAGCAGCGATGTGTTTGTGTTTCCTTCAGAGTCGGAAACAGGTCCCAATGTGGTGGTTGAGGCGCGAGCAGCAGGGCTACCGGTTGTGATTTCAGGGTTTGATGGGGGGCGCAAGTACGTGGATGCATCGGGAGTCGATGGTATGGTTGTTTTCAGCCGTGATCCGCAGGTGTGGGCGGCAGCCATTGCACCCTTGCTCACCGATCCTAGCTATCGCGAGCGGATGGGCACAGCGGCTCACGCGATAACTCAGCGCACTTGCCCCTCGTGGCAAGAGGCGTTTGAAGCGGATATTCTTAGCCATTGGGAAGCGATCGCGCCCCCTCAACAGGTCGGTTGAGGCCACAGCGTTTTATCTGCAAGGAGTGCCTCCAGAATTAAGGCCATATGAGTCCAGTGGGTACCGCCTTGGCAAAAGACAATGTAGGGGGAGCGCAGTGGGCCATCAGCAGAGAGTTCTGCCGTGCTGCCATCAATAAAGGTGCCCCCCGCCATCACTAGCTCATCGGCATAGCCGGGCATGGGCGCGGGCACTGGGTCAAGGTAGGAACCAATGGGGGAGTAGCGCTGCAACGTGCGGCAAAAGGCAATTAGTTTATCGGGACTGCCCAAAGCAATTGCTTGGATGACATCGCGGCGCGGGGCAAGCGCCGGTGGATTGACTGCATAGCCCAATTGATCAAAGACATACCCTAGCAGGTAGCTACACTTGAGGGCTTCGCCCACCATCTGCGGTGCTAAAAATAGACCTTGGAACAGGAGTCGGTGTTGGTCAAAGGTGGCTCCCCCCTCGTGGCCAATGCCGGGGGCTGTGAGCCGATAACTTGCTTGTTCGATGAGGGCGGCGTTGCCTACGAGATAACCGCCCGCTGGGGCAATGGTACCGCCGGGGTTTTTAATGAGGGAACCAGCCATTAAGTCCGCCCCTACGTGGGTGGGTTCTTGGGTCTCGACAAATTCGCCGTAGCAGTTATCGACAAAGCAAATCACAGCAGGATTTTGTGCCTTGACCAGTTGAATCATCTTGGCCATCTGATCAAGGCTGAGGCTGGGTCGCCACGTATAACCACAGGAGCGTTGAATCAGCACCATCCGCGTCTGTGGCTCTACACAGGTGGCGATCGCCCCCCAGTTCGGCTCCCCGTTTCCTTCTAAGGGAATTTCGCGATAGTGGATGCCGAAGTCCTTGAGGGAGCCTTGCCCGTGTCCCCGCAGACCAATGACCTCTTCGAGGGTGTCGTAGGGAGCGCCTGTGAGGGCAACCAGTTCATCCCCCGGACGCAGCAGCCCCAACAGAGCGGTGGCGATCGCGTGGGTTCCAGACACAAACTGTACCCGTACCAAGGCGGCTTCTGCCCCCATCACCTCAGCAAACACCCGATCGAGGGTCTCGCGCCCAAGATCACCGTGGCCGTAGCCAGTCATGCTGCTAAAGTGGTGCACCCCTACCCGTTGATTGCGAAATGAGCGTAAAACCCGATCTAAATTTTGCTTGACGCGGCTATCAATCTCGGAAAAAATAGGAGACAGGGTTTGCTCCGCTGCCGCAAGGATGTTAGCTGTCACAGTGAGGACACAACTCTCCTGAACTTAATGTCTGGCGATCGCCTGTCCTTCAGGCGATCGGGGCTTCAAGCAAGCCCATCCGCTATTATCCCTGAAATAGACCCCGGAAACGGGGTGTCTCTATAACAGGGCTTGTTATCACTGAAAAAAGAGATTTGTATGACATCTGTTTCCGTTGTGCCCACACCCCCTTCACGTCTTAATTGGGGGGTGATTCTATTTATGGTTGTTGTCCATGTGGGTGCGTTACTGGCCGTTGTGCCAAAGTTTTTTTCCGTTGAGGCAGTGATTTTGTGTGCTGTCCTTTACTGGGTGTCCGGCGGTTTAGGCATTACCCTTGGCTGGCATCGGTTAGTGACTCACCGCAGTTTCCAGTGCCCGAAATGGCTAGAATATTTCTTCGTGTTTTGCGGCAGCTTAGCCTGTGAGGGTGGTGTGATTGAGTGGGTCGGGCTGCACCGCAATCATCACCTGCACTCCGATCAAGAACAGGATCAGCATAATTCTCAACGGGGCTTTTGGTGGTCGCACATGGGGTGGATGCTGGTGACCATACCCGCTAAAGCTGAGGTGGAACGCCTCACGAAGGATATTAACGGCGATCCTATCTATCGCTTCCTCAATCAGTACTTTGTGCCGCTGCAAGTGGTCTTAGCGGTGTTGCTCTACCTTTGGGGGGGCTTACCCTTTGTGGTGTGGGGAGTTTTTGTGCGCTTGGTGTTGGTATATCACCTAACATGGTTTGTCAATAGTGCAACCCATAAATTTGGCTACCGTACCTTTGACTCTGGCGATCGCTCCACGAACTGCTGGTGGGTTGCCCTGCTCACCTTTGGCGAAGGCTGGCACAATAACCACCACACCTATCCTCACTCGGCTCGCCACGGTCTGCAATGGTGGGAATTTGACATTACTTGGATCACCATTCGTGCTCTCCAAGCGGTGGGGTTAGCCAAAAAGATCCGGCTAGTGGAGAGTACCTCTCGCTAAGGCGACATCGGCGGTTGTTGGCTCATGATCTGCCGCCATGTGGCAATGAGTTCAGCAGCCTCAGGATAGAGGGGATGGCCTTGGGGAATGAGTTCTGCGGTGGCGATCGCCTCAGCGGTATCGCGCCCCACCCAGTAGCGTGCCTGCTCTAGAATATTGTGCCCCCACTCTAGACGTAGCTGATTAGCTTCGGGGAAAATCGTGGCCTCGGGGGAAATCTCTTGGAGAATGGCGATCGCCGCAGCAAAATCCGTCGGTCGCCCACCCCGGGCACGATTTTGGGCTTGACTGAGCCGCAGGGTATCCACATCAGGGATCCAAGCCTCAGTGGTTGTAGGTGTTGCCGGAAACAGTTCAGCGATGCGGTTTTGAGCCGTCTCGTACAGGGCGCGATTCGGGCGAATTTGCTCTAGAAGTTGCCGCGCTTGCAGTAACCCTTCAGGTGTTCCGAGGCGGGCAAACGCATTCGCACGATCCAACAGTGGCTGATCTTCAGCAACTTCCACTTGCCGCTGCCAAATCCGCTGCTGGGTACGGATTTGCTCTTGGCGGTAGGGACTGGCCTCCGTGAGGGGCATCATCAACATCGCAATCGCTTGGCGGAGGTGGCCAATGTCGCCACTGCGGGCAATGGCCTGCGCCTCTGCTAGGGTTTGCAATACCTTCAGATCCGTTTGCCATCGACGAATTGCCCGCTGAGCATCAAAGTAAAGAGGACGCTGGGCACTAATGGTGCGCGCTTGGGCGATCGCACTGCCGATGTCTGCCCCCATCCCTGCCTGGGCTAATTCCTCGGCCATCGCTAGCTTCACCACATCTTGGGCTGCCCTGACACTGCTAACATCATTGGGAACGAGCCGGGCGATGCGCCGCGCCTCTGCCGCTTCGTAGCGCTCAAGAGCAGCCATGGCTTCTTGGAGCAAGCGTTCCCCCAGTTCATTGATGAGTCGCCGCGCCCCAGGATATACATCGCTGCTGCTAGGAATGCGACGGACAATGGTAATGGCAGCCGCAAGGTTATCGGCACCACCTCGCGCCATCAAGGCTCGCGCCTCATCCAGTTGCCGATCCTCTTTTTGAGCACGAATAATCCGCTGGTTAAAGGCACCAAACTGCTCCTGTGACCAATAGCGACACTCGACAAACTGGAGTTGTAGAGAAATCTCAAACGCCTCGCGCCACTCAAGGTTTTTCAGGGCAGTTTCGGCACGGCGGTAGATCCCTTCCCCCTCTTGCCAAATCTCTTGCCAACGGGCTATTTGCGCCTCAACTTTGCCATAGGCATGGACATGGCGGGGAATACGGCGGGCAAAGGTAATGGCTCGACTGAGTTGCCCCTCATGAAAGGCAGCATTCGCTAGCGCCAACACCTGATCCGACCACACTTCGAGGCGGCGGTTAACTTCGGGGGCAAGGGGATGATCTCGCGGCAAGTTGTCAATTAAGTCAATGGCGTAGAGTAAATCCTCTAAGCGTTGCTGCTCCGCTGCTGCTTGGGCACAGTACAACCGAAAGGCAGCTGAGGCAAAAGGCCAAAACACAAATTGGCAGTTCCCCGCTGTGTTGGGTTGCCGCAAGAGCAGCCATAGGGAAACGCTAGAAATTCCAAGGGACGCACACAGAGACAAGATAGCGCCAACCTGCCAATGGTGTAGCCCTAACCGTTGTAACAAAGAGTTAAGGCGCGATCGCTTCCCCAGAATGACGGGGAGCCAATCGAATCCTAGCGATCGCCAACTCAGTCGCTTTTGAATGGTCACTGCCACACCTTCTCAAATTGCTATGATGCCGATTGGTCAGTTTTGCCCAGTTCTTCTACTCACTCTTGTACGCAATTATGTTCCTGTCAACCAACCAGGCGTTGCTGAATAGGAGTATGACTTTCAGGTTTGAGTCTTTTGCCGCCCTCACCCTAGCCCTCTCCCAACGGAGAGGGAACAAGACTCTTAGCGCCCTTCTCCTTGGGGAGAAGGGTTGGGGATGAGGGCAATTCATAGTCACATTCAGCAACACAGAAGGATAGCTTGGTAGCCCCGTACTAAAGTACGGGGTGGAAAAGCCCTCAAGCAACTATAGTTGCTTTGGTATAATAGAACTACCTAAAGTTGGTGCAAAACCCGACAGGTAGTAGCCAGAAAACCCAAAAGTAAGCAGAACTTTGGGGCTTTGCCTCAAGGAACTGTGTAGGGGCGGTTTGCTCACGCCTTTACGAGTTCGTTTGTGGACTACGTAAGAATCCCCCACCTTTAGGTGGTGGGAGTGTCAATACCAGCCGAACAGCCTTGGAGATAGGCGCTAATTTCACCCTATAGACCGATGGAGAATTGCGCAACAACAGCGGACTATCAACGCGGCCAACGTTGCCGCAGTTCTGCCACAACGCGATCCAAGGCAACGGCATGGGAGGCCTTAAACAGCACGCGATCGCCCCGTTGCAAATGGGTCAATAAATACTCCACTAAGCCCCCATGGCTAGCAAATTGCTGGCTTGGCACCGTTGCTGCTCCTTGGGCAAGGGCTTTCCCTTCAGCGCCCTCATCTAAAATCAATAACCCATCGAGCCCCAACTGGGCGACCGTTGCCCCCACCTGTTGATGAAAGGGAAGCGAGAAGTCCCCTAGCTCTCGCATCGCACCCAGCACCGCCAAATGCCGCTGTCCGGGCAGGCTACGCAGGAGCTGGAGTGCCGCCACCATGGATTCGAGGCCAGCATTGTAGGTTTCATCCAGTAAAAGAATATCTGGTTCTAGCCGATACCGGCCACCTCGCCCCGCGGGCAAGTGTAGCTCTAGCTGCGGTGGCAACGCTTGAGGATTCAGCCCCAGCGCCCTGAGAACCGTTAAGGCTGCCAAAAAGTTGAGGGCATGGTGAGCACCGGCAAGGGGAACTGTGTAGGCGTGATCCCCTATCTGGAGGGTATGGGGCGGCAAATAGACCCCGCGGTGCTGACCGGCGGTTAAACCGTAGGTGAGGGTTGTTCCTGACCAGACGCGACTGGCTGTTTCTAATAGGAGAGGAGTATCGGCATTCAGTATCGCGGTGCTGGTGGCGGGCATTTCGGCCAGGAGTTCGCACTTGGCCGCAGCAATGGCTTCCCGGGATCCAAGGCGGCCAATGTGGGCTGTGCCAACGTTCGTAATCACCGCTACATCGGGCTGGGCAATTTGGCTGAGGAGGGCAATCTCCCCGGGCGATCGCATCCCCATTTCAATCACTGCAAAGTCATGCGCAGGTTCTAATTGCAGGAGGGTTTTGGGAACGCCAATCTCATTGTTGAAGTTGGCCTCAGTTTTAAGAACCCTGCCGTAGTGACGGAGGACGGCCGCAATCATTTCCTTAGTGGTGGTTTTACCCACGGAGCCAGTAATGGCAATAATGGCTGCGCGGCACTGCTTGCGCCACCACTGCCCTAAGCGTTGGTACGCAGCAAGGGTATTGGCCACCTGCAATTGGGGAAGCTGACTAACGACAGGTTCCTCCACAATCAGGGCAGTTGCCCCTGCTGTTGCCGCCTGCGCCACAAACTGATGCCCATCAAAGGTATCTCCCCGCAGTGCCACAAAGACATTGCCAGCAGCCACGTGGCGCGAATCTGTACTAATGCCGGTCACGGGTTGCTCTGGCCAGTCCCCCGTTTGACCAAGAGCTTGGGCGATCGCCGCCAGCGTTGTCTTCACAGCCTTGCTCCGGTTAAATGGGAGCAGCGCAGATAGGGCTGGAGCACCTCGGGCACAGCCACAGAGCCATCGGGTTGCTGGTAATTTTCTAAAATCGCAGCCATGGTACGCCCGACCGCCAGTCCGGAGCCGTTCAGGGTATGCACAAACTGGGTTCCCTTTTGTTTTGCCCCCTTAAAGCGAATTTTGCCGCGCCGTGCCTGAAAATCGCCAAAGTTCGAGCAACTGGAAATTTCCCGATAGCAGTTGGCCGCAGGCAGCCACACCTCCAAGTCGTAGCATTTCATGGCCGCAAACCCTAAGTCCCCCGTACATAACTCTATAACCCGATAGGGCAGCTTAAGGGCTTGGAGAATAAACTCGGCATCGGCCACTAATTGCTCGTGCTCTGCTGCGGAGGTCTCAGGGTGGACAAACTTCACTAACTCCACCTTGTCAAACTGGTGCAGGCGGATCAGCCCCCGGGTATCCTTACCGTAGCTGCCAGCTTCGCGGCGAAAACAGGGGGTATAGGCACAGTGGTAGATGGGCAACTGCTCAGCTGACAAAATTTCATCGCGGTAAAAATTGGTGACGGGAACCTCGGCGGTGGGAATGAGCCACAGATCATCCTCAGCACAGCGAAAGCTTTCTTCGGCAAACTTGGGGAGCTGCCCCGTTGCCGTTAGGGAGGCAGTATTCACCAAAAAAGGCGGCAGAATTTCGACGTAGCCCCGAGCGGTATGGGTATCCAGCATAAACTGAATGAGGGCGCGCTCGAGCGCTGCCCCCATCCCCACGAGGGTAACAAAGCGGCTTTGTGCCACCTTGACCGATCGCTCCACCTCTAGCAGCCCCAGTTGAGTGGCAACCTCCCAATGGGGTTGACAGGGATGGCTTGGTTTGAATTCATCGCCCCAGCAACGGACTTCAACATTATCTCTTTCATCGCGGCCAAGGGGGGTGGTGTCACTAGGCAGGTTGGGAATGGTTAGAAGCAGTGCCTCTAGCTGCTCCTTGAGATCACGCTCTCGGGGTTCAAGATCGGCTAATTTTTTTTTCAGGTCGTTTGCCTCTGCTTTCAGGGCTTGAATCTCTGGATCGCGCGGATCGGCTCCTGCCTTGATTTTTTTGCCGACAAGGGCACCAATTTCGTTGCTGCGTGCCTGTAGTTGGGAGCGCTGTTGCTCGAGTTGGCGTTGCTGCTCATCCAATTTAAGAATCGTTTCAAGATCGTAATCACCTTGCCGCCGTCGTAGGCGATCGCCCACCGCTTGGGGAGTCTCACGAAGCTGTTTGAGATCAATCACAGGCCGTCAATAAACGATAGACCGCATTCATCCTACCCTAGACCTGCGCTTGGCTCAACGACTAGGACGATCCCCATAGTTGCAGCGAGCCTTAAGGAAGAAGATGGCACAGTAACCACCTAGACCTCCGAGGTGCTCTCGCCACAGCGAAGCTTGGCGGTCAGGGGGGGAGGAGCGCTGTCGAGCTTCGCTCCGCCAAAGGCGTATAAGTGCGGCTCGATACCCCCGAAATCAGTAATACTCTTGGCCATTCTAGACAATCTTCACAGTGGTGGTAAAGTACCAACCATGAAACAAGTCCTGACACTCGTTGTAAAGCTTCAACCTAGGCCTGAGTAAGCGTCCAAACTGGTGGCAACTCTTCAGGCGTCTGCTGATGCGTGCAACTATGTCAATGACAACACCCATCCCAAACTCACCAACAAAATCGCTCTTCAGTCCTTGACCGACTAGACCATCAAAGAGACATTCTCCTTGGTGGCCAACATGGCGCTCAGGGCGTGCACTCGTGTGGCGGTAAGACTGCCAAACTCAAAGGCAAGCCTGTTAAACGGTTTGCACCAACCAGTATGGACTGTAACAACGATCTGTTTACCTTCAACGATAAGGAGTGGCAGGTTAGCCTTGCAACAGTTCAAGGCACAGAGAAGGTGAAGTTGAATGCAGGCCATTACCAAAGAGGCACACTCAAAGGGCGTCAGCCAACCTCGGCTCAGCTTTGCAAGCATCGAGACGGCAACGTCTATCTGCACATCCAACTGAAGACTGAAGCACCAGAGTCAGACCAATCAAGTATGGAGCAAACCTGATCAAGTGTTAGCTGTTGTGCCTAGTACGTTTCAGTGGCTAGTGTATTCGGAAAGGCACTCACGTGAATCACCCGCTCTTTAGCAACAAGGGCACTGCCAACTACTGTGGGGCTACTGAGACGGATATCCAGTCCTTCGGCCAAGGCTGGGAAGGTTTCTGCATCCGCTTGAGACAGGTTCTGAAGAAAGTCTGTCACGGCTTGGGGGGCAAGGGGAGTTGGGTCAGGGACACCCCGCACCTCAAGGGCATAGCTGGGGAGAAGTTTAGGCAACAATTGCGCAAACGTACTGGGGAAGTCAAACAACTCTAGACCCCAAATCTGTCCATTGAGTGCGAAAATAGCCCCCACTTGGTTCGTAATGGCCTGAAAAGCCGCTGTATAGTCTGCTAGCTTAGGCAACTCTTGAGCGTATAGATCCGCCATGGCAGAGGTTGGGGAGTCGCATTCAAGAACTTCAAGATGCTCATCTACCTCTGCCCAGATTTGGTGCTGATCAGCATACGGTCGTCCCTGTTGTTTCAACGCACGAGTGACTTGCTGAATTTTCTTGGCACGGCCGCTGGCGTGGTAGGTATGCTTCGCCGTCTTGAAGGTGCGAGAGCGATAACGCCAACGACCTCGCTCAACACAACTGACGGGGATGTTTAAGTTCGTATGTGCTGGCACTAGCAACGTCAGGTTGAAGATGCGATTTTGCTTTGCTCCTTCCACTTCCTCGCCATCAAGCAACAGAACCGACCGATCGCTAGTGTTGCTACACAATAGCTCAGGCACAGCACCCGCTTCAGAAACTTCAGTGATCGTCACCCAGTTATGAGCCATGGCTTCGTCTAACGTCCAATAGTCAGCAGACCCTGTGACTGATCGCACCAAGGGAATGACCGTCAATGCACCAAAGATTTGGGCGGTGCTCAATTCAATATTTTTCAGTAGCTGTTGCAGTGTTTCCATGTTTAGTGTCTCTACGACTTCAAACGGTTATCCATAGCAAAATCAGTTCCTATACAGCAGACTCTGCAAATGTCGATGCTTACAAAAATCATAAATACCCGATTATTTTAGTCGGGTATATTTGACAGGGCGATCGCCCCCTGTTAGGATGGTCAGCAACTTGTCTAAGGCCGTCTGAACCCATGACCGCAACCCTGACTTCCGCAACCAGCGATACCTACTTCACCCATCTCCAGTGCAAAGAGTGTGGAGCGGAGTATGAAGCCCAAGCCATCCACGTCTGCGAGTACTGCTTTGGCCCTCTTGAAGTCAAGTACGATCTCAGCCAGTTGTCTGAAGCCGTCAGTCGCAGCACCATTGAAGCCGGGCCACCGTCCATCTGGCGGTACCGCCCCTTTTTACCCGTTACGTCCACAGAGCCGATTGACTTAGGCACTGGCATGACCCCATTGGTCAAAGCAAGTCGCTTGGCACGACGGCTGGGGCTAAAGCATCTCTACATTAAAAATGATGCAGTGAATATGCCCACCCTCAGCTTTAAGGATCGGGTGGTATCCGTGGCATTAACGCGGGCACGGGAGCTAGGGTTTACGACGGTGTCCTGTGCCAGCACTGGTAACTTGGCCAACTCCACAGCGGCGATCGCCGCCCATGCGGGGTTAGACTGCTGCGTCTTTATTCCCGCTGACTTAGAATCGGGCAAGGTCTTGGGGACACTGATTTATGCACCCACGCTGATGGCAGTCCAAGGCAATTACGATCAGGTGAACCGATTGTGTTCCGAAGTAGCCAATACCCACGGTTGGGGCTTTGTCAACATCAACTTGCGTCCCTACTATTCCGAAGGCTCAAAAACCCTAGGGTATGAGGTCATTGAGCAGTTGGGCTGGCAGTTGCCCGATCACATTGTCGCACCCCTAGCCTCCGGGTCGCTATTTACAAAAATTTATAAGGGCTTCCGGGAATTTGTCGACGTGGGGTTAGTGGCTGATAAACCGGTGCGCTGTAGTGGTGCGCAGGCGGCGGGCTGCTCCCCCATTGCCCAAGCCTATGCCGAGGGTCGAGATTTTGTCTCACCGGTGAAACCCAACACGATTGCTAAATCTATTGCCATTGGTAMCCCTGCCGATGGCGTTTATGCCCTTGATATTGCCCGCAAAACCAACGGAGCTATTGAGTCCGCCAACGATGACGAAATCGTGGCGGGAATTAAGCTCTTGGCAGAAACTGAAGGCATCTTCACCSAAACCGCTGGGGGCACCACAATTGCCGTCCTGCAGAAATTAGTGGCAGCAGGGAAAATCGACCCTGAGGAAGTCACCGTCGTCTATATCACCGGTAATGGTCTAAAAACTCAGGAAGCAGTGCAAGACTATGTTGGCGAACCCCTGACCATTGAACCGAAGTTGAGTAGTTTCGAGCGGGCGCTGGAGCGAGCGCGCACCCTTGAGCGACTCGACTGGCAACCTGTGCTGGTTTAGATATTTTCGTCGTCTTTTGTTCTATTAACATTCCATTCACACTAGAGACCTATAGAGACCTATGGCTGTTACCGTTTTAATTCCTACCGCCTTGCAAAAACTTACCCGCGATCAGGCAACCCTTGAGTGCCATGCCCAGTCCATTGCTGATCTACTCGAAAAACTCGAGCAGGACTGCCCAGGCATCAAAGGACGTCTGTGTGACGACAGCGGTCAACTACGGCGATTTGTCAATTTTTATGTAAATAATGAGGATATTCGCTTCCTCAATGGCATTGAAACCCCCCTCAGGGATGGTGATGAAGTGAGTATCATCCCAGCGATCGCTGGCGGTTAAGATATCACTAGATGAATGCTCCTCCTTGGCTGTTGCACCTATCTGCCTAGCGGGGATGACCCGTGCTACTGAGGTGTCCGAGGGACAGTGCTCCGCTAGGTGCCGGTGATCCCCAAAAAACGGGAGGCTAACGAGTCCATGGGATGAGTGCTGTTCTACTTGTCAATCCCTAGGCTCACCTGAATGCTTGCGATCACTTTAAGGGTTTGTCCACAATTACAACCGTCTAAGAACTAGCAAATAGTTTATATACTACATTAATAAAAGATACGTTCCAACATAATTTTTTGACTGACTGTAGAGGTCATGTTGCTCACCAATACGAATACTCCGGCGGCGCTAGCTGCTTCCTTAAGCTCAGTTCCTCAAAGTCAGCAAAAGATTTCTATTGCGCATACACGAACCTGTTCTTGTCCAGCAAATCATATCAACTGTCTCAGTGCCAAAGAATGGATTAAGTGTCAGCTTGGTGTCTGGCAGTTTACTTATGAAGGCAGAGATATTCGTGATAAAAATTTACATCCAGCAACCTTTCCTATTGCTCTTGCTAAGCGCGTGATCAGCCTGTTTAGCCATGAAGGTGAACTTGTGCTCGACCCGTTTGTTGGCAGTGGTACCACTCTTGTTGCTGCTCAGGATCTAAATCGCAATGCTGTTGGGTTTGATCTGAATGCAACATATATTCAGTTATGCCAAGAACGCCTAGCTGCTAATAATTTATTCAATCAAGCCCAACAACTAGCCTTGCAAGATGATGCTAGAAATATCCCTAACTACTTTGAGCCTGAAATGATTAGCTTGATTTGGACATCTCCCCCCTACGCTAACCTACTGAATCGTAGGCGCACGAACAAGTCTAGGAGAAACCGTCGTAATGAACAATTTGGCAAGATCGAGCAGTACTCACAGGATACGCGGGACTTAGGAACAATGCCTCTGGCAGAATATACTACAGCCATGGGTGATATTTTTGAGTCACTTCTGCCACTGTTGAAGCCGAAAGCTCACTGTGTGATCAATGTTCCTGATATGTGGTGGGAAGATCAGCGTATTACCATTCATGTAGCCCTGATTGAAGAGTTAAGAAAGCGAGGCTATGAACTCAGAAATACGATTATCTGGGATAGAACCAACATTGTTAATAAAGTTGGTATATTTGGCTGGCCTAGTAATTACATTACAATGGGAACCACTTTTGAGTATCTATTAGATTTTTGGAGACCACCTCAGTGAGACTGTATACCAAAACTGAGTTAGTTGACCTTATTCGTCAGGTTGCAGCTCAGGGGTGGCATCGCAGTGTTAAAAAAACGAAAAATAGTCGTAATGATGGTGCCGTAGGAAATACTCTAGAAGCCTTACTAGGGCTTCGGGAAAATAATCTACCTATTCCAAATATGCAGGAATGGGAACTGAAGGGGCAACGACATCACACATCATCATTAGTAACCCTCAAACATATTGAGCCATCACCACGAGGTGCAAAAATAGTTTCTAACATTTTATTGCCCTATTATGGATGGGAGCATAAACAAGCAGGAAGCAAGTATCCAGCTACAGAAAAAAGTTTTCGCTCGACAACGAAAGCAACAGAATTTACTAATCGGGGTTTTAGATTAATTATGGATCGAGAAAAAGGAAAATTAAGATTTGTTTTTGATCCTTCTCAAGCTGATAAATCAGACACAAAAATTCGTGATTGGATAAAATCAATAGAAAGTAAAATTGGCTTGCAAGGAATCAATCCTGAGCCATACTGGGGTCTAGATGATTTGAAGTATGAAATAGGGGCTAAAATCAAAAATTGTTTTTATGTTATTGCAGATAGTAAAACCGAAGATGGTCATGAATTTTTTAAGTATGTAAGGTTGTTAATTCTCTCTAGATTTTCATTTGATAACTTTTTGAAATGTATTGAAAATGGAACAGTGCTTGTAGATTTTGATGCCCGAACAGGTCACAATCATGGGACTAAGTTTAGGATTCGACAAAATCAATGGCACACTCTCTACAACTCTGTTGAAGACATCAAGCTAGTAAGCCACTAATGACAAGCAGGGCTTTATTTATTATAGAATGCTTTTCGGTTGAACTGTTTTAGTTTCGATGCTATTCAACAAATGGACGAGCGATCGCCCCACAGCTTCTGCAAGATTAACCGGAACGGCATTCCCAATTTGTCGATACTGGAACCACAGAACTCCCACGAATCCAGAAACGTTTGGATACGGACATATTCCCGGATCGTTAGGGGGCGGGTTTCGTCAGGATGGCACCGCTCAGTTTGTTTTTGAGGAACACAGTAGAACAGGGCATTGAGAACCTGTATATTTTTTGCCTAATTTATCTTTATATTGACAGACTAATACACCTTGATTTTCCCACTTTTGCACTGTTGCCTTGGTTACACCAAAAATATCTGCAATCAGTTCAGCAGAAAGTACATCATTTGTTTTGTGAAGAATTCTTGAATCCTTCATAGCTCTTAAAAGTTAGAAGATACAAGGCAGTCAGTACATCGGAATTAACGTTAGCTAAATTTTGGTTAATCTCATTAGTTAAAGTAAATGTTTGATTGCCTTCATTCTTGATAACATCATTAATTATGGTTGGTAGATTTTGATATAATTTAGCAAATGGATTCTTGTCTCCAGTTGCAACTTCATAGAACTTGTCAATGGATATAAGTCTTATTCTTTCATATATTATTTATTGATTATCTAGCTTGAAATGGCACGGATCATTTCTAGATTTTTTTTGCAATCACTTCAACTAAGAAGCATGTTGCTTCTGGGTCACTATCAACTGTCTGCTTCATTTTTCGATAAACGTTTTCTTTTGAATTGCTATTCATGGTGTTAAATTTGTTTTCATTTCTACATAATAGCTGAGATTTTCATTAATTATATCATAGCCACATTCAGGAACTTGCCAATATTTAATATATCGAAATATATTTTGATGAAAATATCCAATTTGATTATTGTTTGATTTGTCAATTTGTCGCATAATTTCTCTTCTTATAAATTCATCCGCTGTTAAATTATAAATAGCCATATCAAAACTTGCTTTTATAGGATCAATTTTTAGTTTTGTAAATTCCTTAAAATTAATAGAAAGACGATATCTTAAAATAGTTTGTTTAACATGGTTATAAATATCCTGATTGCTGATAAACCCCAATTGATAATCGCCTGATTTATTCATGTTTAGCATTCATAGATTTAGTGAGAGTTTACGCAATACTATATCTAATTTTCTGCTGATTCCTAGATATGACAGTATAAAGTCCGGGAACAGTTAGAATCAATAGGCAAGGCTTTATTATTTCTCATGGTTACTGCGGCTTACCTACATCTTCCCTTTTGTCGGCGGCGGTGCTTCTACTGCGATTTTCCGATTACGGTGGTAGGTGACCGGCCTCTGGCCGCCTCTTCGCCCCTCCTGAGTGACTACATCGATGCCCTTTGCTATGAAATTAGGCAAACCCCCAGTGTGGGGGAGCCGCTGCAAACGGTGTTCTTTGGTGGGGGGACGCCTTCTCTTGTTGCGCCTGAGCAGATTGACCGGCTTTTAGGGGCACTAGATCGGCGCTTTGGTATCGCGGCGGCGGCGGAAATTTCTATGGAAATGGATCCCGGAACCTTTGATCTGCCACGGCTACGGGGGTATCTCAGAGCGGGGGTGAATCGGGTCAGCTTAGGGGTGCAAGCGTTTCAAGATAGGCTTTTGCAGGTGTGTGGTCGCAGCCATACTGTGGCCGAGGTCTATGCTGCTGTTGAGGTGATCCAGACTGCTGGGATTGACAATTGGAGCTTGGATCTTATCTGTGGGTTACCGGAACAATCGCTCCAGGAGTGGGAGCTGTCCCTCGCAGCGGCGATCGCCCTTGCACCAAGCCATCTTTCAGTCTATGACTTGATTGTGGAGCCGCAGACGGTTTTTAGCCGCCGTTACCAGCCAGAGGTGTTCCCCTTACCGTCCCAAGAGCAGGCTGCTGCGGCTTATCGCCTTGCCCATGAACGGCTGCGGGCTGCGGGCTATGAGCACTACGAAATTTCTAACTATGCCCGTTTGGGGTTCGCCTGTCGTCATAATCAGGTGTACTGGCGCAATGAGCCTTACTATGGGTTTGGCATGGGTGCCACCAGCTATCTGGGGCAGCGCCGCCTCACGCGTCCGCGCAGCCGCCGCAAATACTACGAGTGGGTGCAAACCCTACCTACAGGGCTTTGCACCGTTGCTGAGGAGACCCTTTGGGATCGGTGGCTGGAGACCCTCATGCTGGGGTTGCGTCTCAAAGAGGGGCTGTGCCTGAAGCAGTTGGCCACGGACTTTCCGCAGGAATGGGTAGAGGCACTGGTCACAGCGGCACAGCGGATTGACCCTGCCCATTTACAGCGTTGCGGCGATCGCCTATGGCTGACTCAGCCGGATGGATTCTTGCTGGCCAACAGCGTGATTGTCACCCTCTGGCAGGCGATCGAGAGATCGGTTATCCACCAACAGAGTAGGTTGCCCCTGCCGATACACTAGATCAGGAGATGAAACTGCACCAATGTGCAGGTCTCTAGTGATTCAGTAGCGCTCACGGGAACCAATCATGCTGGAACAGGGAACCATTTCAATTCATACCGAGAATATTTTCCCAATCATTAAAAAATGGCTCTACTCCGATCATGAAATTTTCCTGCGGGAGCTTGTCTCTAACGCCGTAGATGCCATCCAAAAATTACGCATGGTGGCTCGCTCTGGTGAGTACGGTGGCGATGTGGATCACCCCGAAATTACAATTACCCTCGATCGCGAGAACAAGAGGCTGGCGATCGCCGACACAGGCTTGGGCATGACCGCAGAGGAAGTGAAAAAGTACATCACCCAAGTTGCCTTTTCCAGCGCTGAAGAATTTGTCCAAAAGTACAAAGGCAATGGCGATCAAGAGATCATCGGCCATTTTGGCTTAGGGTTTTACTCCGCCTTCATGGTGGCAAGCCGCGTCGAAATCGATACCCTGTCCTATAAAGCTGGGGCAACGCCCGTCCACTGGACCTGCGATGGCTCTACGGAGTTCACTCTTGAGGATGGCCAGCGCACCAGTGTGGGTACCACCGTCACCCTCACCTTGCAAGACGATGAACTGGGTTACCTCGAACCAGCACGGATTCGTGAATTGGTGCGCAAGTACTGCGACTTTTTGCCGGTGCCCATCAAACTCGATGGCGAGCAAATCAACAAACAAATTGCGCCGTGGAAGAGCAGCCCCAGCAGCCTCAGCAAAGAAGAGTATCTAGAGTTTTATCGCTACTTGTACCCCTTCCAAGAGGATCCCTTGCTTTGGGTGCATCTGAATACCGACTATCCCTTTGTGGTTAACGGTATCCTCTACTTTCCCAAGCTCCGCCCGGATATTGATGTCACTAAAGGGCAGATCAAACTCTTTTGCAACCAAGTCTTTGTCAGCGACAACTGCGAAGAGATCATTCCCCGCTTTCTGCTGCCTTTGCGGGGCGTGATTGACAGCACCGATATTCCCCTCAATGTCTCCCGCAGCTTTTTGCAGAACGATCGCACCGTGCGTAAAATTGCTGATTATATCGCTAAAAAGGTGGGCGATCGCCTCAACGAACTGTACCGCGAAGACCCGGATGCCTACGTGCGTTCGTGGAAAGACTTGGGCACCTTTGTCAAATTTGGCTCCCTCAACGACGAGAAGTTCAAGAAACAGGTTGAGGATATTTTGATCTATCGCACCACAGCCACCTTAAGTACACCAGCAGAGAACGATGAATGGAGCACTCAAGGGGGTATTGTTGTCGATGGCCAAGCCTACACCACCCTGAAACAGTACTTAGAGCGCAACAAGGCGCGCCACGCCAACCGCGTCTATTACTGCACCGATGAGGTGAACCAAGCCACCTACGTTCAGTTACTCAAGGGGCAAGGCATTGAAGTGCTCTTTATGGATAGCTTCATTGACACCCACTTTGTGCCGTGGCTAGAGCAAACCTACAGCGATGTTAAATTCCTGCGGGTGGATGCAGAACTAGATGAAACCCTGATTGACAAAGACCAAAGCAGTGAAATAATTGACCCGGGCAGTAATAAAACCCGTAGCGAACAGATTAAGGCGCTGTTTGAGTCGGTGCTCAAGAAGCCGAAGCTCACCATTCGTACTGAAGCCCTCAAGTCTGGCAATAGCGGTGATGCCCCACCCGCCATGATTCTGCTGCCAGAAACCAGTCGGCGAATGCAGGAAATGATGGCCATGATGCAACAGCAACTCAATGTGCAACTGCCCGAGGAGCACACCTTGGTGGTGAATACCACCCATCCCCTGATTCAGAACCTGCTGAACTTGAGTCAGGGCACTATTATTCAAACCAGTGGCTCGTCAGAGACCGCAGCACTTGTAGAAAAGCTGTGCCACTATATCTATGATTTGGCCTTGATGTCCCAGCGAGGCTTTGATGCCAACGGCATGCAGCAGTTTAGTGAACGCGCCAGTCAGGTGCTTACCCAACTGACTGCAATGGCTATGCGCTAATCGATATAGCTCTTCCCCTAGCGGGTAAGGCTAGGGGGTCGTGGAGGATTCTAGATGATCATTACAGCAGGCTTACTCGCGGGGGCGATCGCCCTGTTGGGCTGGGGACTCTATCGTGCCCTACCCTACGGCAAACTCGGCATTATTGCTTGGTTGCAAACCCTAGTGCTGATGCTGCCATGGCTGGTGGTATTTGGCACCTTGAGTGTTGGCATTGTCCTCAACTTTGCCGCTGTCTTGTTTAGCCTTGTCCTCTCCATCGTGGCCTACATTGCCTTGGGTCGCTGGTTACGCCTCCTTGCTGCCACCTCCGATGCACCATTACCACCCTTGCGGTCGGGGCGACCTGAGGTTGATGACGTCCTTGCCCCCTCACAATCTACCCCTGACAGTGGCGAACCCCTCACAACCAGTGCCCCCTCTGCCTTGCCGCCAGACGATCTGCAAGGAATTCAAAGTATTTTTAGTATTGATACCTACTTTGCCACTGAGTACATTCCCTACAAAGGCGGGGTGATCTGTCGCGGCAACCTGCGCGGTGATGCGAAAGCAGTGCATGCCACTCTAACAGAACGCTTGCAAGCTACATTGCCAGATCGCTATCGCCTATTTATGGTGCCCAATAGCGAGGGCAAGGCTGTGGTCATTATTTTGCCGGCAACGACCACCATAGCTCGCTCAACGCTCTTACAAAAACTAACCGCGGTGTTGCTAGGGGTAGCGACCCTTGGCACCTGCCTAGAAACCAGTTCAGTGCTCCAGGGCTTTAGTTTACTGAATACGCCGGGTTTGTTTCAGCGATCGCTCCCTTTGGCGCTCTGTTTAGTGCTGATTGCCGGAGCGCGGGAACTAGGACATTGGCTCATGGCCAAGCGCTACGATGCTAAACTTAGCCCCCCCTTCTTTCTGCCTGCGTGGCAGTTGGGTACCTTCGGTGCTGTAACCCGCATTGAATCGTTTCTGAAAAACCGCAACGAGCTATTTGACATTGCTGCTGCAGGAGCGATTGCCTCTGGGGCATTGTCGTTGCTATTTCTGGGTATTGGCTTGGTGCTCTCTCCCAGCAGTAGCGGTTTAGAGGTGCCCACTATTTTCTTCCAAGGGTCAATTTTGGTGGGCACTCTCTCTCGTCTGTTCTTGGGCGACCACTTGCAAAGTGAGGTTGTGGCGGTGCATCCCTTGGTGATTATGGGGTGGCTAGGACTGATTATCACCGCCCTCAATCTCATGCCTGCGGGGCAATTGGATGGCGGTCGGATCATTCAAGCGATTTATGGCATTAAAACCGCTCAGCGCCTGACATGGATTACCCTGATTGTGTTGGGCTTGGTGGCGATCGTCAATCCCTTAGCCCTGTACTGGGCGCTGATTATTCTCCTGCTACAGCGTGACCTAGATCGTCCTAGTTTGGATGAAATGACCGAGCCGGACGATACCCGCGCGGGGTTGGGGCTGCTACTGCTGTTTTTAATGGCAGCGACACTGATTCCCTTAGCACCCGGCTTGGCAGGCCAGTTGGGGATTGGAGGCTAATGAGAGGAACTCCCTAGCACCAGATGACGGGATTTCGGAGGATTTTTGATGGACAGCGCCGATCCTGTGCGGCAGTTACTAGAGGCACTTGCCCGAGGACAGTTAAGCGTAGAGGCTGCCCACCGTCAACTGCAACACCTGAGCTACGAAACCATTGGCCATTTTGCCCGGATTGACCATCAACGGCAACAGCGTACAGGGTTTCCTGAAGTTGTTTGGGGGCCTGGCAAGACCCCTGAACAAATTGCCGAAATCTTGGCGCGGATGCGGCCTTACTATCCCTGTGTTATGGCCACCCGTATCTCTGCGGATGTTTTTGCGGCGGTGCGATCGCGCTTGGGAGGGCTGCACTACTTTGAAGTGGCGCAAATCTGTAGTACAGCCCCTATCTTGCCACCTGCTTACCCGGGACAGGTTGGCCTAGTCTGCGCTGGCACAGCCGATTTACCCGTTGCTGAAGAAGCCGCCATCACGCTACAACTCTCGGGGTTTGCGGTGGAGCGGTTTTGGGATGTGGGTGTGGCAGGAATTCATCGGCTGCTCAGTGTGCGCGATCGCCTTGAAACAATGCAGGTTCTCATTGTCGTGGCCGGCATGGAAGGCGCGTTACCCAGTGTTGTGGCGGGTCTAGTGAGTGCAGCGGTGATTGCCGTGCCCACCAGCATTGGCTATGGCGCAAACCTCGGAGGTCTCGCTCCCCTACTCACTATGCTCAACTCCTGTGCCCCCGGCATTGGCGTGGTGAATATTGACAATGGCTTTGGCGCAGCGATGCTAGCGGCTAAAATGTTGCGATCGCTCCCTCAACGTGCCGCCACTGGCTCAATGTGACTGGGCAGTTCAAGACAATAACCTGCCCCGTAAACCGTTTTAATGTACTTCGGGCTACGCGGGTCTGGCTCCAGCTTCGTCCGCAGATGGCGGACATGAACACGAATGGTTTCGATGTCATCATCTGGGTCATAGCCCCAAACCTCCTTGAGAATTTCGCTCGGAGACACAGTCTGGCCGTGGCGCTGCAGCAGGCAATGCAATAGTTCAAATTCCAAGCGTGTCAGCTTGATGATTTTGCTAAACCACGAGACCTCAAAGCGCTCAGGAATCAGGGTTAGAGGCCCATAACTAAGAATTTCCCGATGCCCAGCGGTGGCTGGAATGCGGTCAGCGCGCCGCAACAGCGCTCGCACCCGTGCCAACATCTCTTCTAATTCAAAGGGCTTCGTCAAATAATCATCGGCACCCGCATTAAACCCCTCTACCTTATTGTGGGTTTGACTGAGGGCAGTCAGCATCAAAATGGGAATGTCTTGGGTGCGGGGGTCGCGCCGTAGGCGCTGGCAAATCGTGAAGCCATCGACCTGCGGCAGCATCAAGTCCAATAAAATCAGATCCGGGGAAATCTGCACGGCCAACGCTTGTCCTTGCATCCCATCCAAGGACTTTGTGACATCGTAGCCTGCCATTTGCAGGTTAATTGCCAAGACATCGGCGATCGCTGGGTCATCATCAATAATTAGAATACGAGGCTTCATAGAATCGACGTTACTCAATCCTCACGGGCAAGGGACAAGCACCTCTGAGAGAATTATAAACATCTCAGCAAAATGCTTAAGACTTTGTTGGATTTCTTTAGATTGGCTCAATATTTGGCATTTGGCACTACGAGCGACGGTACACCCCAATTGCTGGCACTTTGTGTCCATGTGGCACTCAGGAGCGCAACAGCGTTGCATATTGGCCTAGGTCACTTTAAGTATTAGTAGAGTAGTGTTGGATCCCCTCAAACTAACCCCAAATCAGGAATTACGAGCAACCAGACTGCCCTTGTGGTACTAGTCGATTTTCAGTTCTATGCAGCATTAACTAGATTTTCTGCAAACCTGGGCTATACTTTGGAAATGCAACTTTGGGGCAGAGGACGTTACTCTGTCCGTTTTTGCGAACTACTCACTCAAATTAGATGCTGTGGTTTGGACATAATATGCTGGCTCCCATTCTTTTGGCTCAAGCCGCTTTACCTACTCCACCTCAACAGGTTCCGGTTGTTGTCCAGGAGCATTCGGTGCAGTCGAGTATTATTGTTCAGGCAAATGCTGCGCCTGTGGGTGCGCAAGCTCCACGCGTTAGCACACCACCTACGCCAGCCGCAACGGCTTACGTCACACCAACAAATTTTGCCTATTTTCCCCAAGATATTCGGCCTCTGCCAGGGCACCTAGACAACATCCCCGTCTTTAACAGCAACAGCCCTGAAATGGTGCGAAGTGAGGGTATTTTACTCTCTACGTTTCCCCCCCAAGGCAAATGGCAACCGGCAGCACATCTTAACTATCCCATACAAGGACGCTTTGATGTGTTTGCCCACCACATTACCCAATCTAATCGAGCCGTTAGTACACCAACAATTTATTTGGGGCTGTTGGCCTACAATCCCAGCGATCGCCCTGTTACGGTCACCTTTTACCAAGCTGCCAGTTTCTTAAGCACGCCGGATGCTCCGTTCCGCAGCTTACCGGCAATCCTCGACAACCCTATTGGCTATGTTTTTTCGGGGCCGGGCAGTCGCGTCACCAATCAGGTGTTGCGGGGGGTGCGCCAAACCTTTTTCCCCTCCCAAGTGGTTATTCCGGCACGGGAAGCACGAATGTTGAGTAATTTGCCGTTGCCTCTGCCAACCCAGTTTCCTAATGCGGTCATTAACCGCGCCCGTGCTGAGTTTATGATCAACCAAGACGGTACCGTTGGCCCGATGATGCCCTTGATTACCGATGTTAGTCCGTTTGGTGAGGTCTCGTCCTCCAATGGTCGCTCAACCCTCATGCATCTACAAAGCAACGGGCCAATCTACCTGGCCCAAATGTCGATGTTTGCCCGTATGAGTGACCATGGTACGGAGCGAGCACCAACCCTCGAAGAGTGGTGGACAATGCTCCATCGTGGACAACTGGTAACCCCCCGAGATATTCCCCCCACGCCTCCCAATAGTACGTCCCCCCGCTTTTTCTATGGCCGCGTGGCAGGCATCAGTCAAGGGTCACAGTGGAAAGCTAGCCTGACCGATGAACACGGTCAAGGGACGGCGCTAACCATTCCAGCACCCGGTCGGGCGATTTCCTACGGTATTAGTACCCTACATCGAGGCACCCTTGGCACAGGGCAAATCCAAAGTGCACCAATGTTGGCGCGCTATCCCGATACAGCTTACTATGCTCACGGTAACTATGGTGTGCACTATAGTTTGACACTGCCCTTGCTGAATGATAGCCGCAGTTTTCAGTCGGTTGTCGTAACGCTGCAAACCCCCCTCAAGCAGGATCACCGTACGGTGAGCCTGCAGTTCCTAGAGCCGCCCGCTCCCCAAGTGTTTTTCCGCGGAACAGTGCGGGTGCGTTTTACGGATGATGTGGGGCAGCCCCAAGAACGCTATGTCCATTTGGTGCAGCGGCGGGGGCAGCGGGGCGAACCGCTGGTGACCTTAAATATGCGCCCAGGCGAAAAACGAAATGTTAGCGTCGATTTGCTCTATCCTCCCGATGCCACCCCTCCCCAAGTGTTAACGGTGGCCACCTTGCTGGGCCCCAGCTATCAAAATACCACCCACGCACCGGTCACCGATTCTCTATCCTTGACACCAGTTTCTGCACCCTAGGGGCTATATGGTAGGCGATCGCCTCATCTTTATTGGAGATGTCCACGGCCATTATGAAGGGCTATGCCGTCTTTTGGACGTGGTGGCACCAACTGTGGGCGATCGCCTTTACTTTTTGGGGGATTTAGTAGATCGCGGCCCCAACAGTGCCGCAGTGGTGGAGCTACTCCGCCAGCAGCGCTATTTCACCGTGCGCGGTAACCACGAAGATATGATGTTGTTGGCCTTTGCGGACAAGCACCTTAACCCCTCACGGTTCTTTGTTTGGGCCAGCAGTGGCGGGGATGACACCCTTGCCAGCTATACCTCAACGGAACTGTTATGGGAACACATCCACTGGCTGGAAACCAATCCTCTGTACTATGACCTAGGGAATGTCTTTCTGGTGCATGCGGGGCTAGACCCAATGCTACCGCTGGCAGATCAAACAAATAGGGAGTGCTGCTGGATACGGGATTTGTTTTTAAGCCATCCCACTCCCTATTTTGCTGGTAAAACTATTGTGGTAGGACACACGATTACCTTTACATTTCGTGGGGTGCAGCCCGGTCAACTTGTGCGCGGCAACGGTTGGATTGATATTGATACCGGTGCCTATCACCACCGTAGTGGCTGGTTGACTGCCCTTGACTGGAGCCGTCAATGGGTGTGGCAAATGAATGTGTTACACGGTGGCGTTCGCCAAGGGGGGCTTGAGGAGTTTGTGGTGGACGTGGCAACTGTGGGCTGTAGCAAATCCGAATTTTGGCTATTTTGGCGGCGATCGCCTTGCCCTCCATGCTCAGTCAGGCTACAAAAGCCCGAGAATCTCAGGCCAAGACAAATATTGGAGCGGTCAACCGCGCCCAGCAAGCCTATCGTCTTGCCAATCCAACCTTTAGTGATAATATTGCAAGCCTACAAATTGGCATTAGTGAAACCCCGGACTATGACTATGCCATTACCAATGCCACATCTTTGATTGCCGAGTTTCAGGCAACTCCCAACCGGCCAGAACTCAAAGCCCTCACCGGTTGTGCCCGTGCGCTGACAACCTTTACCTTAACCTCAACAGAGATTATCGAAGTTGATCCGCCGACGTCTGGCACAGCAACACCCGCCACCTGTCCGTAAGTAGCAGCTAAGGCTCGTCCTCCTCGTCGAGGTGCTCGGCAACGGATTGGTAAAGGGCAAAAATGTGCTGATCCAGTAATTGATAGAACATATGCCGCCCTTGGCGACGAAAACTTACGAGGCGCATTGTTTTGAGGATGCGCAGTTGATGGGAGACCGCAGATTCGCTCATGCCTAAGGCAAGGGCAATATCCCCAACGCACAGTTCCCTTTCCGCTAACAGAGAAACAATCCGTAATCGATTGGTATCGGCCAGCAACCCAAAAAATTGCGCCATGCGCTGCGCTTTTTCGAGGGACAGGAGGCGATCGCCGAGCTGAGTAAGCGCTGCCGCATCATAGGGATGAGCACTGACTGTCGCAGCAGTTTTAGCATTCATACCTCCATCATAACGGCTAGACTGATCGTTAATGATGGTTGACATCTGAACGGTTGTTCAATCATAATTAAGTCATACCCCGTTTGGAGGCCATATCCATGACCACTGTTTCCCAAATGAAATGTGCTTGCCCCCACTGCCTGTGCATCGTCTCTTTGAGTGATGCCATCATGGTAGCGGATAAACCCTACTGCTCCGAGGTCTGTGCCAATGGCACCTGTAAAGCACAGGGTGGGTGCGGCCACACAGGTTGCGGCTGTAGCTAACTGTAGCTAAAACGTATCTCCCAGTCCCTCAAGGGCTGCTTGATGCACCTGTGCCGAGTCTCGATAGGCTTGGTAATTGAGGTAAGGTGGGTTGGGGTGCCAGTGCTGCTGCCATTGGCTGAGTAGGACGTGGGGGGTCGCCGGTAGAGCAGATAACTCCCAGCCGGGCATTCCGGTATCTGCCATTAAATGGCTTACTTTAGGGTCATAGCTCAGGGCAAAACAGGGACAGCCCACACTGGCGGCCATAATGAGGGCATGAAGGCGCATGGCGATCGCCCCCTGTACCCCAGCCAGCACCGCTTTGATCTGGCGTGGATCTGCAAGGCAGAGGAGGCGGGTCTGCGATGCAATGAGTTGCCCATACAGTTGCTCCGCAAGGGGTAAATCTTGGCAGGGCTGAAAGGGCAGTAGCAGAACCTCAACCCCCGCCTCTTGTTGCCAAGCCCGTAGGGCAGCCGCAATGGTTGCGAAGCGCTCAGGGGTCAAGGTGGGATGGGGGCGCAATGACACTGCAATCGTGGGGGTGCGGCTAGGTTCCGAGGGGGGGGGTGAGCGCATTAACCACACGGGATCCGCCCCCTGCTGGTGGGGAATCTGCCATTGGCGCAGCAGTGCCGCCGAACCAGAGTCACGCACGGTAACGGCAATACACCGCCGCAGTAGTTGCCGCAGCCACCACCGATAGACGGGCGATTTCACAGGCCCAATCCCCTGTGCCCATGCCACGGTGCGACAGCCCAAGTGTTGGGCAAGGGTCATTAAGCCAAGGTAGTAGAGGGGGCTACGCCAACTGGTGACATCCTGAATGAGGCTACCGCCGCCCCAAATAAAGACCTGACTGCGGCGCAGGGTGCGCAGAACCTGTCTCCACTGGTAGCGATCGCAGGCGGCCACACCATAGAGTGCTGTTGTAGCTTGGGGGTTGCCGCTGAGGACGATGGGGGTGCAGTGGGCTGGCAGTTGCTCGAGGAGGGTGGCCAACAGGGCTTCATCCCCCGCGTTGCCGTAGCCGTAGTACCCACAGAGAACCACTTGAGTCATGACACAACGTCTTGGGCTAAAATTGCGGCGATCGTGGCAATGAACTCCGGCGTGGGGGCGATCGCCGGTGTGACCGACAGCCGTTGCTGAGGGTGCTCCGTCTGTCGCTGCTGCACTTGAGCAGCAAAGGCATCAACGGTTTTGCCACCAAAGAGAAAGTAACCAAACAGATGGCTATGGGCATACCCCAATGCTTGGCGCTGTTTCAGGGCATTGCTAAGGCTCTCGGGGTCGCTGAGGAGGGCAGGCAACACCCCCAAGGAGTCACACAACTGCTGAAACCATGGCAAGACAGCATGCCGCCGACTGCCATGCCCCACCAGAATATCTGCTTTAGCATTGACAAGCTGCTGCTGGAGCCATACCTGAAAGCGCGGCTGACTCCCTAGAAATGGCAGACAATGCAACGGAAAAGGCGCGATCGCCTCAGCAGCGGCCAACGCCTTCGGTACATCCACCGCGACATGGTTTCCGGGCAGCAGAAATAGGGGCAACAGCACCACGGGCTGCTGGACTTGTTGGCAAAAGTGCAGAATTTGTAGCTCAAGGGGATGCGCTTGGCTTTCTAGGGCACCCCATCCCACCTTACCTAAGGAGGCGAGATGGCTCACAACCTGCACCATGGCCTGCTGCGGGTCAGCACTGGGGCTACCGTGGGCAATTAAAAAGTAGGCGCGGCTCATTGCTCCCCAAAAAGGCGCGATCGCCCCGCTGCTGAGAGCAAATCCGCCTGAGCAACTTGCTCCTGCTCGCCGGACGCTAACCACTTCACCTGTACCGTTTGCGCTGCTGCTTCCTCCTCACCGATCACGAGGCAGTGGGTAGCGCCACTGCGGTTTGCCCGCTTCAGTTGGTTTTTGAAGCTGCTGCCACTGAAATCTACTTCAACAATGTACCCTTGATGGCGCAGTTGTTGCGCCAAGACTAGCCCCTGCCGTTCGGCACTACTGCCCCGGGTGACTACGTAAAGATGGGGAACAGGGCTAGGTTCCTTGGGGCGATCGCCCATCAGCAGAATCAGCCGCTCTAGCCCCATTGCCCAACCAATGGCTGGGGTCGCTGGCCCGCCTAATTCCTCAACGAGGTGATCGTAGCGTCCGCCGCCACAGACAGTGCCTTCAGTGCCTAGGCTGCCCTGCTGAAATTCAAAGGCAGTGTGGGTATAGTAGTCGAGTCCCCGCACAAGGGTAGGGTTAATTTGATAGGGAATACCTAGCTCCTCCAAGAGGGACTGCACCTGCTCAAAGTGCTGCTGCGATGACGCACTTAGGTAATCCAATAGGCGGGGTGCCTCATTGACAATGGCTTGAGTGCGTGGATCTTTGCTATCGAGGATCCGCAAGGGGTTGCGGTGAAGGCGATCTTGGGAATCGGGGTCCAGATCGGCGGCGTAGGGGGTGAGATAGTCGACTAAGGCTTGGCGGTAGTGCGCGCGATCGTCGCGATCGCCCACAGAGTTGAGCATTAGGGTCACGTCCTCAAGGCCAAGGGCTTTGAGAATATCCAGCGCCAAGGCAATGACTTCCGCATCGGCGCGGGGATCGGCACTGCCGAGCACTTCTACGCCCAACTGGTGAAATTGGCGATACCGCCCGGATTGGGGACGCTCGTAGCGAAACATGGGCCCTAGGTACCAGAGGCGTTGCACCCCACCTTGGCTGTAGAGGCCATGCTCAATGTAGGCACGCACCACCCCAGCGGTGCCTTCGGGGCGCAGGGTCAAGGAGCGATCGCCCCTGTCCTGAAAAGTGTACATCTCCTTGCCGACAATATCGGTGGCCTCGCCAATGCCCCGCTCAAACAGACTGGTTTGCTCAAAAATAGGCGTACAAATTTCCCGATAGGCCGCGCGATCTAGAATCTGCCGTGCCGTCGCCTCTAGCTGCTGCCAATAGATACGCTCGGCAGGCAAAATGTCGCGGGTACCCCGTGGTGCTTGTAACCCCATGCTCCATGGCAATGGTATAGAACAGAGGTATTATATCAGCGCAACAGTTGTTGAATCATCCGCTGTGCTTGGGCTTCGTAGCTACCGCCAAAGAGGTTGAAGTGGTTGAGGATGTGATACAGGTTATAGAGTGTCTTGCGCTGCTCGTAGCCAGAGGCGAGGGGGTAGGTGTCTGCGTAGCCCTCATAAAATGCCCTAGGAAAGCCGCCAAATAGTTCAGTCATTGCTACGTCCACCTCGCGATCGCCGTAGTAGCTGGCAGGGTCAAAAATCACTGGCTCACCACCGCGGATAAACGCAGCGTTCCCTGACCACAGATCACCGTGCACAAGAGTTGGGGTGGGGTGATGATTGAGCAGGTCACTCACCCGTGCTAAGAGTGCATCCGCCTGGGGAAACACTCCGCCCCGCCGTCGGGCTAACTTAAACTGGTAGCCTAGGCGTGCCTCTGCAAAAAAGTCTGGCCAGTGGTCAGACCAAGGGTTGATCTGAGGGGTGGCACCAATGGTGTTATCTTGCACCCAGCCGTAGCGATCGCCGGTTCCCTGTCGGTGCAGCTGCGCTAGGTGCACCCCCATCTGTCGCCAGTCCCCATGGCTGGTCAGGGGCAAATACTCCAGTACTAAAAAGCTAGCCCCCGCAACGGTGCCCCAAAGGATGGGCTTAGGCACACGAATGGCTTGGACACTGGCGATCGCCTCAAGAGCCAGCGCCTCGGCAGCAAACATCGCCTCCCGCTCTGGACGATTAAACTTTACAAATAGGGTCTGCTGGGGATGCTGCCAAACGTAAGCATCGTTAATGCTGCCGCCACCCACCGCCAAGGCTTTACCGTCATGAAGTCGCTGACCGGTTGCCGCCTCAAGGCGATCCCACAGTTGTGGCCAGCGACTCATGGAAGAATACCCCGACAAGGTATGGGTGGCCTAGTCGTCGTAAATGCGACACTCCGCAGCGTCAGGATTATCGTCGCAGTATTGCTGAAACGAGGTTTTATGCTCTTGCTGTTCAGTCCGCTGATGGGCGGCTTCTGCTTGGAGTTCTTCTAGGGCATCCCATGCAGCGGCACATTGTCCAGAGGTCACACCTTCGGTATCACACACCTGATGCGCTTCCTCACGAGCTTGCTCAATTTGTTTCTCAAGATTACTCATAGAGCGTGTATTGAATCACCTTATTCAGTTTATGCAATCTGCCCAAGGGCAGGAATGCCGTTACTCCACTTTAGCAACGAATGCTCCTTGCTGCCATTGACAGTCATGGAGAGAACTGTCGGCTTGGCCAGTTAGCACCCCTAGAGGCGGTTCACCGCCACCGTGGCCTCTGTGGGTAACATCGGTGCAGACTGGGTCAGTTGCGCGTAAAGGGGTAGGTGATGCTGAGCAATGGCAGGTAAGGCCGCATGAACCTGAGTGGCGATCGCCGTGGTCGTGACATCGTAGGTTTGGGTCGCCAGCTTAGGATACATGCCCACTGCCAAAATGGGGAGCAGCAACGAAAGGGCAATAAAGGTTTCGCGGGGGTTAATGTCCAGCAACAGCTTGTCAAACATATCCCCACCCTGCTGGCCGGTGAACACCCGCCGCACCATCGAGAGCAAATACACTGGTGTAATAATCAGCCCCACTGCCGCAAGGAAAATCACGCCTACCTTGAAGGTTGTGGAGTAGGCATCACTGCTGGTCAGCCCTAAAAAGACTGTGAGTTCGCTGACAAAGCCACTCATCCCCGGCAAGGCCAAGGAGGCCATCGACCCCGCAGTAAAGAGGGCAAAGGTTTTCGGCATCGATTGGGCAATGCCACTCATTTTTTCCATCGCTAGGGTGTGGGTGCGATCGTAGGTGACGCCCGCCAAGAAGAATAACACCGCTGCAATGAGTCCGTGGGAGAGCATTTGCAACATCGCCCCATTCAGACCAACGCTATTGAGGGCACCAATCCCCAAGAGCACAAACCCCATGTGAGAAATGGAGGAGTAGGCCAGCCGCCGCTTCAGGTTTTCTTGGGCAAAAGCCGTTAGGGCGCCATAGACAATATTCACGACCCCTAGGGCAATCAAGACAGGGGCGAAGTAAATGTGCGCATCCGGCAGCATTTGTAGGTTAAAGCGAATGAGGCCATACCCCCCCATCTTCAGCAGCACCCCTGCCAAGACCATCGAGACAGGTGCGGAGGCTTCGCCATGGGCATCCGGTAGCCACGTGTGCAGCGGGAAAATGGGCAGCTTCACCCCAAAGGCCAACAGGAACCCAGCATAGGCAAACAGCTCGAGCGCCAAGGGATAGTCTTTTAACCCCAAGGCTGCCATATTCAATGTGACGTCACCGCCGTAAAAGGCCATCGCTAACCCCGCCAGGAGGATAAAGACCGAGCCAACAGCGGTGTAGAGAATAAACTTAGTGGCCGCGTACTGCCGTTTGGGGCCTCCCCAGATTGAAATCAATAAATAGACCGGCACTAACTCCAGTTCCCAAATCAGGAAAAAGAGAATTAAGTCTTGAGCGGCAAACACGCCAACTTGAGCACTATAGAGCGCCAGCATCAGGAAGTAAAACAAGCGTGGCTTTTGCCTGACCTGCCAAGCTGCAAAAATTGCCACTGTGTTGACTAGACCCGTCAGCAAAATTAGGGGAACGGCAAGACCATCCACCGCCAATGACCAATTCAGGCCAATTTGCGGCAGCCACGCCACGGTCTCCACCATCTGAATCTGGGCAGACTGACCATCGTAGTGCTGCCAAAATACGGTAGCTGAAAGGGCAAATTCAACGAGCGCGATCGCCAGTGCATACCAGCGGACTGTCTTGCCATCGCGATCGGGCAACAAGGGAATCAAAAGTGCAGCCACTAACGGCAACACCGTCAGTACAGTCAGCCAAGGAAATTGGGCATTCATTGACAAACCCCCAAGGGACGAATCCAGTAAACAGTTAGAGCATCTAAATAAGAATATATACCTATTCGTCCTAATGTTGCAAATTGTTAAGCATTTTTCTAAATTATAAACTTTGCGGTTATTTCATTTATTAAAATCTATTCAATAGGCTGTCTATATTGAACGTGACAAAGGTAAGATAATCAATTGTTGCCTGCCAAGGCTCGGCTCTTCCAACAATTTGGTGGTGCCTATCTTCTTTGTCGTAGTAGGGGCAACATCGAATGTGACCCTGCTCAATCTTTTTGTGGCCGAAAATTGCTCTGGATTAGTGCTGGCGGGGTTCCCTGTGATAATCATTGCTATGGTAAAACTGACAACTTTTGCAGCCCTCCCTGTTACGATTGGCATTTGATAGTCCTGATCCACCTATGGCCACCGTGGAGGAGCTGTCCCCATGATCTATCTGGAAGCCAGTGTCTTTATCACCATTTTGGTGGGGTTTTTAGCCACCATCATTAAAAAAAATCTCCTCATGAAAATCGTGACGATGGATGTGATGAGTACTGGGGTTGTTGCCCTCTTTGTTGTGATTGCCACCCATAGTGGGTTGGTGACACCGATTTTACGTCCGGGGGCAGCACCGACGATTGCCTACTCTGATCCAGTGCCCCAAGGGGTGATTCTGACGGCGATTGTGATTGGTTTGTCAATCCAAACGCTGATGCTGGTGGCCGCCATGAAGCTGGCGCGGGATAACCCGACCCTAGAAACAAGTGAAATTGATCAGAAGTATTTGTAGATGACTGATTTAGCGATCGCTTGGATTTTAGTCCCCTTTGTGGCCGGACTCACGCTCTATTTACTGCCGGTGTTGGCGCGGGGGTTGACCTTGGCGATCGCCGTGCTGTCGCTCTGCGTGGGGCTAGCCATCACCATCCAAGACATCAACTTCTCCTTTGTGTTGATGGATAGTTTTGGCATTGCCCTACGCATTGATAGCCTCAGTGGCTATTTCATTGTCACGAATGCCCTTGTCCTCTTGGCGGCAGTGCTCTATACCTGGCGCTGTAACTATAAGGCTTTTTTTTACGTGCTGCTGTGCCTGCTTCACGGCAGTGCCAATACGGTTTTTATCTCGGCGGATTTTCTTAGCCTCTACGTCAACCTAGAGGTGTTGGGGATAGTGGTCTTTCTTTTAATTGCCTATCCCCGGGGCGATCGCCCCCTGTGGATTGGCCTGCGCTACCTGATGGTGGGCAATGTGGCCATGCTCTTTTATTTGATGGGGGTGGGCTTAGTCTATCAGGCCAGTCACAGCTTTTCCTTTGATGTCTTGCTGCACGCTCCCCCAGAGGCGGTGGCACTGATTTTGATGGCACTGTTAGCCAAGGGGGCGATCTTTGTCAGCGGTCTTTGGCTGCCCCAAACCAATGTCGTGGCTGCGCCGGTGGTGGCGGCACTGTTAGCTGGAATTGTTGAAAATGCTGGGGTTTTTGCTTTGGTGCGGTTGAGCCTGCTCTATGGGGAAATTAGCAAGATCGTGCAACTGTTTGCTCTCGGTTCGATTTTCTTTGGCCCACTCCTAGCGTTGGTGGCTGATGATGTGCGACGATTGCTCAGCTTTAGTACCCTTGGCCAACTGGGGTGGGTGATTATTTCGCCGGCGGCGGCGGGCTTGTATGCTCTGATGCATGGACTGGCAAAAGCTGCCCTATTCCTCAGTGTAGGTGAATTGCGCCACTATCGCCTGAGTGAGCTACGACAGCACGGCATGGCGCGTCCGATCGCGATCGCCATGATCATTGCTGGCTATGGCATTGTTGGCGTGCCCCTGTTAGCAGGTTTCAGTGCCAAGGCGCTGACAATCAGTTACCTAGCGCCATGGCAACAAGGACTATTGTATGGGGCTGGCTTTTTGACCGCCACCATCTATAGCAAACTGGTGTTTATTCCGCAGCAGCCGACCTCAACCCCACTGCCCCTTGGTTATGGTGCGGCCACGTTGGTGCTGCTTGGCGGTCTGGTATTTGCTGATGCTGGTTACCTGCAAGCCTACACCCCAGCGAACCTGCTGCGGTCTCTGGTGCCGCCAGCGGTGGGGCTGCTCCTTGTGGGGCTGGGGGTGTCTCGTTGGGAGTCCTCATGGCGGGGCGCCTGGGAGCGGCTCGAGCATTTACTGGGGGTAATGCTGTTGCTGTTAATTGGCTTGGTGTGGTTGGCGCTATGACGATCAATTATCTGAATTTTGCATTGCGGTTAGCCATTTGGCTGCTGCTCACCGCAGACTTTGGACTGGTGAATGTCCTCATTGGCGTGGTGGTGGCTTTACTGCTGCCCCAAAGCCGGGTACGGGCAGCCAGCCTCAGGCAGTGGCTCAGTACCCTAGGCAAAGTGGCCATGGCCGTCCCCCGTGCCTACGCCGAAGCGATTGAAATCCTGCTGCGCCCGCATCGGCATGAAGCAGTGGTGCGTCAACCCGTCAGCCCGACGCGATCGCCAGGGTTAATTTTCCTCGATATTTTTGCCATTACCTTTACCCCCAAAACCATTGTGCTGCACTACGACGAACAGGGGTGGTTCGAGGTGCATGAACTAGTTCAGCAACGGCCACAGTTAGGGACAACCAAAAACCCCAAAGAGGATAGTGGACAATGACGGCTTTTTTAGTGCTGATGCTGTTTATCCTGTGCATTCCCCTGTACGCTGCTTGGAAAGGGGAGCATATTTGGTCGAAAATGTTGGCCTTTGCCAGCATTGCCACCAAGACGGCCATCATGATTTTGATGGTATCGGTGGATCGCGATGATTGGATGATTGGTATTGTCGGGGTTATTATTCTCAGCGTTGGCAACGGTGCATTGATGCTGCTAGCACAAATTCTCCGCCGGCTGCGGGATGTGGCCAATCTTTAGGGAGCTGGGGACATGGTTTTACAATGGCTGAGTTATGCCTGCATTAGTTTTGGCCTCTTTTTGTGGCTGTGGGGAACGTGGCCGCTAGTGGGGCGGCGATCGCCCCTCTTTAAGCTGCACTATTTATCGATTGCCGATACCCTAGGGTCGATGGCCATCATGTTGGGGGTACTGCTGCGCATTCCGCGGGAGTGGCCACTCCTGTTGTTGGCCGTTATTTCCCTTGCCCTCTGGAATACGATTCTGGGGTACGTGTTGGCCTATTGCTCCCAAGGGGAGGACAGCGATGGATAACTGGTTGATTGCTGTCACAACCCTGTTGCCCCTCACCGCCTTGATGTTAGTCTTTCAGAGCAACCCTTACCATGCTCTGGTCATCCGTGGCATTGTCGGTGCCGTTGCTGCCTTAATTTATGCGGTGCTAGGGGCAGCGGATGTGGCGCTAACGGAGGCATTGGTGGGTACCATGCTCTCGATTATGCTCTACGCTGTCGCCGTGCGCTCCTCACTGGTATTGCGCCTAGGGGTGCTCGCCTCTGCCCTGTCCACCGATACCTTAGACCATCTGTTAGAGACTCTACGGGTCGCAGTGGCTCCCTACCATTTACGGGTCGAGCTGATTGTCTATCCCACCGTTGGGCAGTTAAAAAGCGCTCTCCACCAACGCGACATTCATGTTCTGTGTGCTGAAGACGATCGACAATTGTTGACCATGACTCGTATAGCTCGCCTTTACACCCTCCTCAAACCTGCTTTGGCCGAATGGACAGACTTAGTGTACTACCCCCTGACAACGGACGAGGAGGCACCCCAATGAGCATCATGATGGTGATTTATGGACTGGCGGCGCTGCTGCTCTTGATTAAAATGCTGGCTTTACCCACCCTCTTTTCCGAACCCACGGCAGCCATTGTCAGCACCCTTGTGACAGAAGCGGGGATACCGAATGCAGTGACAGGGATTCTACTACGCAATCGTCTCTACGACACCATTTTTGAAGTTGTTGTGTTTACCATTGCCATTTTGGGGTCACAATACCTCCTCGCCAACGAAGCTCCCCTAGGGCATGTCAGCCGTTTTAACGATCAACCCTCGATTGTCCTGGCGCAGTTTGGTGCCACCATTTGTTCGCTGGTCTGCATTGAACTGGCATTGCGGGGGCACCTTAGTCCTGGCGGTGGCTTTGCAGCTGGGGTGGCTGGCGGCACGGCGATTGGTCTGGTGGCGATTACCTCTGCCCCAGAATGGCTAGAGAGTATTTACCAGCGTTTCCATGCCGCCACATGGGAGAAAGTTTCCGTTATCGTTTTTATCCTTTGTGGTGCTAGTTTGCTCATGGGGGTTGAGCTACCCACAGGGGAATTTGGCACGCTCCTCAGCGGTGGGATGATTCCTTGGCTGAATATTCTGATTGCCCTCAAAGTCGCTTTGGGGTCGTGGGCTGCGGTTCTCACCTTTATTCGCTATCGCGGCTTACTCTAGGCTTCGAGCGCAACAGCCTCGACACCGCAGGAGCGTACCTGCAACCCCTGATAGAAAGTGTCTTGACTGAGATCGACTTTGGACTGGGCGGCTAAAAATAGTAATGCCCAAAATATGCCCACGGGATCATTCTTCAGGCTGAGGAGATCCCTGAGTTCCAGCCATGTCCCTGCCGGTGCGACTCTGGCTAAGAGGGTTTCAACCTCTGCGGCTAGTTCCGTGAGGTTTTCTTGGTGCGCCAGTTGGGTAATGGCTTTGAGGGTGGTGGGACGGCGACGGCTGCGGGGGGTGTGGGGGCGCAAGACCTTGGCCCGCTCGGTCTGCACTGCCATTGTTTTGAGGTGGACAATCAGTTCATCGAGGGTTACCCGGCGGCGCTGCTGAGGAGGAGCCACCAGACGGCGGTGGAGGTGCTGCTCCAGTTGACCGGGCCAGACCACCAAGGATGGGTTGGGTGCCATATCTGTCCTGTCCGGCTCAAGATCCTCCTCCAGAGGTGCCTCGTCAACAGCCACGAGGCGATCGCTTTTGAGGAGCACCAGCATAGCCGCATACAGGAAGGCTTGGCCGGATTCACTCAGGTTGGGTTGACCGCGACTGGCCAGTTCTGCTAGGCAGCGATCGAACACATCAATGACTTGGATGTCCCACGGATCAATCTCCCCTCGCTCTGCCAGCTCAATCAAAATATCAATGGCTGTATCTGCAAACGATCGCGCCATGGCTTGTGCCCATTGTTTTTTTCACATCTTATAGGGTTATGCGTATAAGGTTATGCGTCATTGAAGGGGAAATTCATCACAAGGGGTCAGCGAGGGGAATTGTAAAGTGAAATTCACTGCCGCGATCGCGCCCAGCGGACTCTGCCCAAATTTGCCCGCCGAGGTTTGTAATGATTTGGCGGCAGATCGCCAACCCCAGACCAGTGCCCCCCGCGGATCGTCGCAGTGCGCCCTCTTCTTGGTAAAAACGGTCAAAAATAGTTTCCAGCCGATCCGGCTCAATGCCGCGGCCTGTATCGGCAATGGTTACCTCCAGTAACCCATCTTGGCGCGGTGTGGCCACAATCGAGACTTGGCCAGACTGCTCTGTAAACTTACAGGCGTTGTCGAGCAGCTTAGAGAGTACCTCCACCAGCCATTCCCCATCGGCTCGAACAAGGGGCAACTCTTGGGGGAGGGTGGCATGAATGCTGGGCAGTTGTTCTTTCGGCGTGCGCAGGCTGCTGAGGGCTAAATCCACCAGTTCCTGAATGGGCAAGGGTTCGGGTCGCCACTGGACACGGCCACTCTCTAGTTGGGACAGGGTAAGAAAGTCCTGAATGAGTTTGCGCATCCGCTCGGCATCGGCAAGAGCCGTACTCAGCATCACTTGCCGCAGTTCTGGATCCATGTCCGGTTCACTGGCGAGGCTTTCGAGGCAAATTTGGATGGTCGAAAGGGGGGTGCGCAGTTCGTGGCCGGTAATGGCAATCAAGTTGCTGCGGGTGCGATCGAGGGCTTCTAGCTGGGCGTTTAGTTCTTCGAGATCGGCATAGGCTTCCGCTTGAATGAGGGCAACCCCCACTTGGATGGCGATCGCCGCCACCAGTTCCGCATCCATATCGTGCCAAGGTACTGGGGTGGTGCGGTGCAGTTCTACCATTCCCAGTAAGCGCCCTTGGTAAAGCACAGGGGCAAGCAAGAGGGCTTGAACAGCGGCAGTTTCTAAGGGCTTAAAATACTTCGCCTCCTCAGGATGTTGCCAGCGCGGATCCGCCCTCAGATCATCGACCTGCACCGCCTGTTGATGGGCTAGGGCTTGCTGCGTGTAGGGATGCTCGGCCACAGGCCAGTACTGATGACGCAGGGAGGGGGTTCCTGCTGTGGTGTACTCGTACTCAATGCGCACCCGACTATCGGTACTGCGGCAGCGGTAGATCAAACAGCGATCGCTCTCTAGCACTGTGCCAAGTTCCGCTACTGCTTGGGTCAAAATTTCCGCTGGGTTCAGGGAGTTACGAATTGTAGTGGTCATCGCATTGGTGAGGCGTTCCTTGCGCTCTTGGATCGCAATTTGGCGATAGGCTTTAATTTGCTTGTATTGCCCCGCTTGCAGATAGGTGACTAGGCGATCGGCGAAGGGAGCCGGGTCGCCGCTACATCCCTCGCGGCAGCGAAACTGCGCCACCATGCTCAACGCTGTACTTACTTTTTGGCATAGCTCTGGGCGGTATTCCTGAATTCGTTGCAGCAGCATTGTTGCCGCTGTGGCCGTAACCTCGCGGTCAAACGTCCAAATCCCTTCAAAGCGCCGCGCCTGATCGAGGGGGGGCAGCACATCTGGTCGGGTTGCCGTGGGCGATCGCCGCACCTCACGACAGATTAAACAGGTGCTGTAGTTAGGGCTAAGCACCACCAAGTGCCACTCCTGACTGAGGGCATCCTGCGGATCAAAGGCAATGGTTTCGTAGTCTCCGGAGCAATTTGTAAACTCGGTTTCCGGTGCGGCTAAAACATAAACCTGATCTGATTTGCTGGCAATGCGCTGATAGCGATGCGCTTCTTGCCGATAAAACCGCTCCCGCTGAAAACAGGCAATAATAATTGGGGTATCAGCACTGGCCAAAACCTGATCTTCCATTGCATGGGATAAGGCAGTGAGGGAGGTCTTAAAGTACAACTGCGATCGCAAACGGGGGATCTGTGCCAACAAATCCTCAAGAACCGACCTAACAATGATCTTGTTGGCCTCTTGTTGGCCATGGAAACAATCCATCAACAATGCCCTACGCTACCATTATCAGTAATTATCCATAATTAGCCCTTTGCACAATGCAAGCGATGATAAACCGTGGCCAACCCTTGGCGATCGCCCACATTCCCCGGAAAGAGCACCACGGGTAAATTGGGGAACCGAGGGTGATCAGCACCAGTGCGCACCACCGAACAGCCCGGCAAAATTTGCCCCAACAGCCGTACCGTCGGCAGTGCCAAGCCCTTACTTAACACATCGTTAGAGGTAATCCCCCCCTTACTGATCAAAAAGCGTAGGTCTGTAGGTAACTGCTGCACAATAGCCATCAACACCTCAGACACCCGCTGGCCAAAGGCAAGACGTGTAGCCGCATCCGCAAAGGTCAGCTCCTGCCGACTGGTGAAAATCACCGGTGTTTGATCCGCCGCAACGGCACCGTTCACCGCCTCTAGCACCGTGGCAATAATCTGCGCTTCTGCGGTGGCACTGTCTTTGAGGGGAGCAACCGGCACTTCAATGGGGGCAATATCGGGTTCTGAGAGTAACACCTCTAGCTGCTCGGTGGTTTTACGGACGTGGGAACCCACCAGCACCACGCCGCGCCGCCCGGGGCGACAATAGGTCGCCATCGCCTCCGGTGGGATCGGCTGCGGCGGTAACTGAGCCAATGCCGTGAGTAAGCTCGCCGCACTGCGAAATAAAAACCGCTTGCCGCCACTGGCAACCTCAAGAACGGCAGCAGCAAACTGATCCAGATCCGCTTGGGTTTCGGCATCCACAACCCCACAGACATTCCCCGTCAAGCGTGCTAACCGCTGAGCCAACCCAGCACTGCGCAGATCTGGCAGTAAAATGCGCTCCACTGCCGCTGCAGGAATGCGTCCTGCCGTTTTTTCCGCCACATACTCCGGCAGATAACTATGGCGATAGCCAAACACTGAATCCCGGGCAAACTCCGTTTCATGCACTGGCACAGGCTGCCCCTCAACCATCAGAACATGCTGGCTGTTGCGGGTAATGCGTCCCCCCTCCAGAAAGGCTGGCACCAGAAAATGGGCATCAAACGGTCCTAGCTCCGCAGCAATGACATCGGTTTCAAGGGGATAGTGCCCCCGCAGGGTTGAGTCAGAGCGGCTAACCACGATATAGTCGCTGACTCCTGTTAGCGCCAACGCTTGCTTCAGATGACGGCAGACGGTGCGCGTGACCTCAGCCGCCTCAACCGCCGGTAAGGCGCGGGTATTGGTGAGGATAAAAAAGATGGGGACGCTATCGGTTAACCCCGTGCAGAGGGTGTCCACATCCCAGCGGGTCAACAGCAGGCAACTATGAACGGTTTGGGAGCCGGTGGGGTCATCGTCTAGCACAATGATTTTAGGTTGAGCCATGATTATTATTCCCCTAAGCGAAGGTTAGCTCGCCATTCACCTCAAGGCGGGTAAAMTGATTCAGCGTTAGGAACTGCTCTCCAAGGGCTTCTGCCACACTAGGGGTAATCCAGCCCAATTGTTTCAGCAGTTGAATGGCGACAGCATACTTCGCACGCTTAGCACCATCAGTGACTTTGATGGCCAGCCCCATCCCTTCCCCAACCCGGCCAAGGCATTGAATCCCTTCGGCACCGGATTTGCTCAGCACTTCCCCTTCCGTGAGGCGCATGAGTTCGCTGTCAAACTCCCCCGGCCCCGCCACAAAATCCGGATGGTGGGTCATGGCTCGTACAAMGCGCTCCATCSCCCAGTCATTGCCGGAGGCTAACTGACCGTAGAGGGTGGCCATTTGCACTAACTGCATCAGGTAGGTGGGGGCACCGCAGTCATCGTGGGCATAGATGAATTCTGCTGCGGGCATTTTCAACAGTTCTGCAACTTTAGTCAAAATTAGCTGTTGAACCGGATGATTTTTGTGCAAATAGCTGCCCAAAGGCCAGTTGCGTTGCTGACAGACGACGAGCATCCCTGCGTGCTTGCCAGAACAGTTATGGGCTAATGCCCCTTGCCGCCCTTGGGGAACCGGACATTGCAAGGCAGTGGGATCAACATCGCCGCGCCACAGAATATTAAAGACCTGTCGCACTTGCTCAATGCGCCCTTGGTGAGAGCTACAGATAATTGCAAGGTCGCGATCGCTGAGGTCAAACCGCTCCATGGTGCCAGTGGTGGTCACCGCCAAGGCTTGTAAGGGTTTTAGAGCTGAGCGAATAAAGGCGGCAGTTTCGGCATTGCCCGCCAAGGCAAGGATACGCCCGCGGGCATCACACACAACCCCATGGGCATGATGCTTGGATTCAATAATTCCTTCCCGTAATAAACAGACCTCAAGAGGAGGGGACTGGGTTCGTTTCGCCATAGGTTATTAATTTAGGACACCATAAAACATTGCAGGGACTACAACCAGCCCCAAAGCCCAATCAGGCTAACGGAAAAGAGAAGGAGTATGATCAAGGTAACCCGTAACCGTTGCAAAATGGGCCGTAGCTCGTAGGTGTAAATCAGCCGATCTTGAGCGAGTTCTGCTTCTGGCTTTGGCCACTCTTGACCGTCGTACCACCCTGTTTCTTCGTAGATGACGGTGGGGCGTTGCAGGCGATCGCCCACGTAGAGCCAGCCTAAGATTAACCGCACAACGACCAGTAACACGAAGAGGTTTGCTCCAAGTACCCCCGCCACTGCCACCTTAGCGGGTGCTGCTTGGCTCGTCATGCTGGCGATCGCCAGTGGCCCACTCACCACCCCCGCCATCCCCCAAAGCAGTGCTAAACGGCGTTGAAAGCGGGGCAACGGCCACATAGACCAGCCAAAAAACCACGACCCTTGTAAATCGCGGTACTCGTTAATCGGTCGCTGATCCGCCGGAACAGGACAGAGCGTTTGAGACACAGTGGCAAAATGTGAAGACACTGCCTCCAGCATACCAGTCTCTTTGGGATCGTGGATCGATTCACGAGTGGATGAAACGCTGCCCTCAGCCCGTAAACTAGGGGATGGCACCCAACACGCCTGCGCTAGTGAGGCGAGACGTTTGTTGCTATAGTGATTAGTCCTTTCCCCTTTGCGGTAAGTCTGCATGGAATGGCATCAGGCCGACGTGGCTCAACTTCGACTGATCGATCAGCTTTTGGCTGGGCATAACCTCAGTCCAGCAGAGTACGACGTTGTCCGGCGGGTGGTCTATGCCACTGGGGATCTGGAATACCTCCATCTCATTCGGTACTCAGAGCAGGCGTTGCAGTCGGGAGTGGCGGCACTAGCAGCCCACGTCCCCATTGTTGTGGRTGTCACCATGGTGCAGGTGGGACTGCTCCCTCAAACTCAAGACAGCTTTGCGAACCCCATCTATTGCGGTGCCGAAACCTTTACGCGACCGCAGCAGGAAAAGTCACGCATTGCCTTTGGCATGGAAACCTTAGCCCGTCGGCATCCAACGGCCATCTTTGTCATTAGTAGTGATTATTCTGCCCTTGAGCCGCTGCTGCTGTTGGTGGAAGCCCAAGAGATTCGACCCGCCCTCATTATCGATGCTGCCCCCAATTTTTTACCCCCCATTGGGGATCGCTTACAAAAGTCGTGGGTGCCCCATATTACGATCAAAGGCAGTAAGGGAGGGGTGGCTGTGGCTACAGCAATCGTGAATGGCCTGATTCAGTTGGCATGGACAGCCTATGGTGAACCCAACCCCTGACCCCTCTGAATGGCTGTGTATTGGCCAAGTGGTGGCTGCCCATGGCTTGCGGGGTGAGGTGCGCATCAGAGCATTTTCCGATTTTCCGGAGCGCTTTACCATCCCCGGGCAACGCTGGCTGCGCCACACCTACCGCGAGGAACCCGCCCCCGTGACGCTGGTGCGAGGGCGCTTTTTACCCCGATCCGAACAGTTTGTTGTCGCCTTTGCGGAAATTGACAACCGCACCGCTGCCGAGCACCTCAAGGGAGCAGACGTGCTAGTACCTGCCAGCGATCGCCCCCCGCTGGCGGCCAACGAGTACCATCTGATGGATTTAATTGGCCTTAGGGTTTACCAAGGCGATCGGTATGTGGGTCAGGTGGTAGGGTTAGTCAGTGCTGGCAATGACTTGCTGGAGGTAGCGCTGCCAGAGGCGGCTAATGTGTATATTCCTTTTGTGCCCGCCATTGTTACTCAGATTGACCTAGACCGCCAACGGATTGAAATTGATCCGCCTTTGGGCTTGCTCCCCTGATCATTCTCCCCCGAAATCGTTAATAATAGACTTACTTGGTTTTATTTATTTTGCCCCTAGTATTGAGAATCTGCTGAGTGAGTTGCCCCAACCAACCCCTTAAAAAGTTTTAACTCCCCCTACATTGCGGTAGCCCTGACCTGCGCAATCCCTAGCGATTGCCCTACCGCCATACAACATATTATCGCCGTCAGATATTTTGAGAGTCAGCATGAGCATTGGTAAAGTACGTATTTATGACCTATCTAAAGAATTAAACCTAGACAATCGCGAGTTACTCACGATCTGCGATCGCTTGGGCATTCCCTACAAAAGTCACAGCAGTACCATTTCTGATGTCGATGCCGATCGCATTCGCGAAACTGCTAAAACCTATACCCCTGAGCCAACCCCACCGAAAAAAGTGGCCTCCCCCCCAGGGCCAGTCAAAACAAATACCCCTCCTAAAAACCAGCAAATTGTTGCAGTTCACACCCAACCCCGCCCAGACACAGCGACTGCTTCCCCACAGTTGCAGCAACCTCCCAGCCGTCCCAAAGCTCCGGTGCGCCCCCACCCCCCTCAGCAAGCACGGGCTGAGGCTCCTAAACCCGTTCCTACCCCCGTCAAGCCAGAGCCTGCTCCTCCCAAGCCAGCCCCTGCCCTCGTAGCACCCCCAGCACGTCCCCAAAAAGCCGAGAAACCGGCACCACCGCGCAAAGAGTCTCCCAAAAAAGAGAAAGTCGCAGACGTACCCAAGGTTCATAGTCAAGATCGCATTGAAATTGTCCGTCGTCCGGCGCCACCCATCAAGCCAGAAATGGCACCCAAGCCAGCCCTGCCCGAACTGCAACCGCCGCCAAAACCCGTGGCACCAGTGCTGCGCTCCCCCACTCCACCGAAACTGCCCCCCGAGGAGTCAGGGATTGAGGTCTTGGATACCCGAACCATCAACAAAGTCATTAAAGATCGGCATCGCAATAAAGATCTTGAAGAGGAAGACAACAAGCGGAAGCTGCCGCGGAGCCTGAAGCCACGGGAAGAAACTATTGATGACGATGATGAGCTAGAGCTAAGTAGCCGTTTGGTGGGTCTGCCCCAAGTGACCGTGGATGTAAGTCAATCACTACAGCGTCCCCCCAAAGCAAAGCCCGCACGCACTAGCCGCCCTGCCACCCCAGTCACTAAACCAGAAAAACMCCCTGAGAAGAAACCGCCCCGAAGTCGCGATCGCCGCCAAGAAACCGCCCCAGAGCCCCCACCGGAACGCATCACCATTGAAGGGGCAATGTCAGTGCAAGAATTGGCCAGTTTGCTGCGCCACTCAGAAGCTGAAATCATTAAAATTTTATTCTTTAAGGGGATTGCGGCCACCATTAACCAAACCCTAGAAGTAGAAACCATTGAACTGGTTGCCAATGAGCTGGGCATTACCGTAGAAACCGCCAGCCACAGTGCCGAGGCCGCGAAGGTCACTGAAATGCTCGAGTCCAGTGACCTAGACCATTTGCAACGGCGACCACCGGTTGTGACGATCATGGGGCACGTTGACCATGGTAAAACCAGCCTTTTGGATGCCATTCGCAATGCCAAGGTTGCCCAAGGCGAGGCCGGTGGCATTACCCAGCACATTGGTGCCTACCATGTGGATGTGGAGCAAAATGGCGAGAAGCACCAGATCGTCTTTTTAGATACCCCCGGTCACGAAGCCTTTACTGCGATGCGGGCGCGGGGGGCACGGGTGACGGACATTGCCGTTCTCGTGGTGGCCGCAGACGATGGGGTGCAGCCGCAAACCATTGAAGCGATTAGCCATGCCAAAGCGGCAAAGGTGCCAATCATTGTCGCTATTAACAAAATTGATAAAGAATCGGCGCAACCCGATCGCGTCAAGCAAGAGTTAACCGAGTTTGGCCTTGTCCCTGAAGAATGGGGTGGCGAAACGATTATGGTGCCCGTCAGCGCCTTGCAACAACAAAATCTTGATACGCTGCTAGAGATGATCCTCTTGGTGGCGGAGGTTGAAGATCTCTACGCCAATCCGGATCGTCCAGCCAAGGGAACCGTTATTGAAGCCCACTTAGATCGTGCCCGTGGCCCGGTGGCAACGTTGCTTGTGCAAAACGGGACGCTGCGAGTTGGCGATATTTTGGTGGCGGGGGCGTGTTTTGGCAAAGTTCGCGCCATGATTGACGATCGCGGCCAGCGGGTGGAAACCGCTAGCCCCTCCTTTGCTGTGGAAGTCCTAGGGTTGGCAGAGGTGCCTGCGGCTGGGGATGAGTTTGAAGTCTTTAGTGATGAAAAATCTGCACGGGCGATCGCCGAAGAGCGTGCTGCGGCTCAGCGGCAATCGCGTCTGGCTCAAGCGGCTACGGCGCGGCGGGTGTCCCTGACTTCGTTGTCAGATCAAGCCCGCGAAGGAGAGCTAAAAGAGCTGAACCTCATCCTCAAAGCAGATGTCCAAGGCTCCGTAGAGGCGATCTTAGCGGCCTTGAACCAGATTCCGCAGGATCAGGTGCAGCTGCGCATTTTACTAGCGGCTCCGGGGGAGATTACAGAAACCGATATTGATCTTGCCACTGCCAGTAATGCCGTAATTATTGGCTTTAATACCACCCTTGCCAGTGGTGCGCGTCAAGCAGCGGATCAAAACAATGTTGATATCCGCGAATACAACATTATTTACAAGCTCCTCGATGACATTCAAGGGGCAATGGAAGGGTTGTTAGAGCCGGAACTCGTCGAAGAAGACCTCGGGCAAGCGGAAGTGCGGGCTGTCTTCCCCCTCAGCAAGGGGGCGGTTGCTGGCTGTTATGTCCTCAATGGCAAGCTAGTGCGCAATTGCAAGGTGCGGGTGCTGCGACAGCAGGCCGTTGTGCACACTGGCATCCTTAGCTCGTTGAAGCGCATGAAGGACGATGTCCGTGAGGTGGCTGCGGGGTACGAGTGCGGTGTTCGCCTTGACGACTTCCAACTGTGGCAAGAGGGGGACATTATTGCCGCCTATCAAACCGTGACAAAACGTCGTAGTCTTGGCAGCGGTAGCGAGAAAACCTAAACTGAAGCAGAGTTGATCATTGATTGTGATCTACTGTTCAGGTTCGTGAGGACACTGGCATGGGACTGCAACGACGGGCATTTTTGCGCCGTGTAGCTCAAGGGGCAGGGGCTTTTGTTTTGGCAGCAGGCACAAAATCCCTATTGACGGGCTGTGCCGGTAATCTCGATACCGCTACGGAAGAGGGCAGGTCTGCTGCAGGGGTTGTTTCTAGTAAGGGGCTGTTGAACCCAGGCACGCTGGCGTGGGGTGCCGAAGCCATCAGTGGTGCCCCCTACGTGTTTTATGATCCGGTCAATCCTAGTCAACTCATTGGCTTTGAGGTGGAAATTGCCGACGCGATCGCCAAACTGATGGGTGTAAAGGCCGTATTTGTTGCAACTGCCTACGATCAGCTACCCGCCGCCTTAGCTGCCAACCGCTTTGATTTCATCCTCAACGGTTGGGAAATTACCTCCGATCGCGAGCGCACTCAGCGTTTTTCCCAGCCCTATTATCGCTACGGCCAGCAAATTGTGGTTCGTACGAATGACGAGCGGTTTGCCCAGTACAATGCTGCAAGTGATGTTACCCTTGCCAACTTGGCAGGGATGACGGTGGGCACCGGCATTGGCTACAAAGCTCAAGAAATTCTGGAGCGAGCCCCTAACCTGAAAACCCGCGCTTATGACGGCAACTTGCCCTTCGATGATCTAGTGCAGGGACGGATTGATGCAGTGATGGTGGACTTTCCGATTGTGGCCTACTATGTTTTGGGATCAGGCCCCGGCGGCACGGTCAACCCAGCCCTAAAACCCATTGGAGTGCCAATTTTCCTGAACAATTACGTCATTGCCTTCAATGCCAGCAGCCCTAAAGCAAAAACCCTAGAAACAGAGGTCAATCAAGCCCTTGAAATTCTCAAGACCGATGGTACCCTGCGGCGAATTTATGAGCACTGGAAACTGTGGAATGATCAGCAAGCGCAAATTGGCATTGTTTAGGAGTAGGGGATGGAGTTAATCCAAGCGGCGTTACCGGCCTTTCTGCGGGGGGCGCTGAATACCCTTATTTACTGTGCGATTTCCTTCCCGATCGCCATTGTGCTTGGCATTCTCTTGGCAGCAATGACCACCTCCCCTTACCTGTTTTTGCGCTGGCCTGCTGCCGGATTTATTGAGGTGATGCGCGGTACCCCCATGATCACCCAACTGTTGTTGCTGTACTACGGTGTCGGGGCAGTTTTAGCGCAGATCAATTTAGCAACGTGGGTGAATGCGTGGACAGCAGGGGTCACGGCTCTAGCCCTTAACTATGCCGCTTACGAAGCAGAGGTCTTTCGGGCTGGCCTGGGCGGCGTGGATTCGGGTCAACGGGAGGCGGCGCTGTCCTTGGGGATGACCCAGCAGCAGGGGTTTGTGCGGGTGATTTTGCCGCAGGCGGCGCAAATTGTTATTCCACCCCTGATCAATGATTTCATTTATATGCTCAAGGATTCGGCCATTGTCAGTGTGATTGCAGGGGTCGATCTGACATCGGTGTTGCGGGTCTGGATCATCCGTCATAGTAGTCATCCCTTCCCCCTTTATGCCCTAGCGCTGGTGCTGTATTTGTTGATGAGTTTGCCGATCGCTGCGTGGGGGCGGCACATCGAACACCGTCTAAAGGCTAGAATGTCCTAGGGGTTGCCTCTGTTACCAGTTGCTGGAGCCAGTTGATGTTGCCTTCTGTGGGCGATCGCCTACACCTGACCTACCTGAGTGGTTCTAAAACCGATCCTGCTGGCCAAGATGTCATTGCTGGCTTGAGTTGTTCACCGCAAAAATATTTACCCTCCTACTACTTTTATGATGCCGTTGGGTCGCGGTTATTCGAGCAGATTACTGACCTGCCAGAGTACTACCTCACCCGCACCGAACTAGCGCTGCTGAGTCAACACGCCAAAGAAATTGCCACCCTGACCGGCATCTGTGAATTAATTGAGCTCGGCAGCGGCAGCGATCGCAAAATCCGCTACTTACTCTCCGCCTATGCCCAGCTACAACCTCAGCTTGTCTATCGTCCCATTGATGTCAGTGGCTCGATGCTCAAAACTAGTGCCATAGCGCTGCTGAAGGATTATCCCCAACTGTGGATCAATGGCCTTGTGGGCACCTACGATATTGGCCTAGAGCACTTGCCCCCACCCCTTGCACCGCGACGCTTACTCTGTTTCTTAGGCAGTACCCTAGGCAACCTCTCACCGGTTGAGTGCCAACGTTTCTTCAGCCAACTGTACCGGGTGCTCAATGTTGGTGACTACCTGCTCCTTGGAGTTGACCTAGTAAAAGACACCAAAGTTTTGCTTGCCGCCTACAATGATGCTCAGGGGATTACGGCTGCCTTTAATCGCAATATCCTTAGCCACCTTAACTGGCGATTTCAGGGCAACTTCGAGCCATTGGCCTTCGATCATCGAGCCATTTATAACCCAGTGGCACAGCAAATCGAAATGTATCTTGACAGCCAAAACACACAGACGGTAACCCTCACTGCCCTAGAATTGACCTGTGACATTGCCGCCGGGGAAAGCATCCTCACAGAAATCTCGCGGAAGTTTTGGCTGGATTCCCTAAGGTCAGACCTCGTGGCGGCTGGCTTGACGTGGGTTCGAGCCTTTACCGATCCAAACCACTGGTTTGCTCTATGTTTGTGTTGCCGGTGAACACACAGGAGGCGGTCTAGGGGGTAGCGAGTCCCCACCCCCCGCATAGACAGAGCCACAATACGCTCGTTAGAATTGGAAGGTTAACCGTGAAGAGCAGTTTGTAGGGAAACACCAGTGTAAATCTGGGGCTGTGCCGCAGCTGTGAGGGGAGCGATCCCTAAGCCAGAATGCCTACCTACTGCGGTTCACTCTATTTGTCTGCGTTGCACAGGCATGGAGTTATAGCGTGGTCGTTACTATTCAGCCCAACGATTCAATTCTTAATCCCCTGAGTTTTAGCCTTGATTTACCACCCTTACCCCAGCCCCGACCGCTACTGATGGTGGGTCATGGTACTCGCGATCCGCAAGGCCGCCAAGCATTTTTAGACTTTGCCCATGCGTATCATCAATTAGATCCTTGCCGCCCGGTCTTTCCTTGCTTCTTGGAGTTGACTCAACCCTCGATTTTTGAAGTTTTAAGCCAGTGTGCAGTAGAGGGCTACACCGATCTGTCGGTACTGCCGATTTTATTATTTGCGGCGCGCCACAACAAATTTGATGTGACCAATGAACTGGATCGTGCTCGCCAAGCGTTCCCGCAGTTGCGCTATCACTACGGTCGCCACTATGGCATTGCCCCTGAAATTCTCACCCTCTGGCGATCGCGCCTTGAAATGCTCGACTCACCGGAATTTAACCCCCGAGGCATTGGCCGCGACGACACGGTGTTACTGGTGGTGGGACGTGGCTCGAGTGACCCCGATGCCAACGGCGATGTCTTCAAGCTAGCGCGGATGCTCTGGGAAGGTAGTGGCTACAAGACCGTTGAGGTGTGCTTTATTGGTATTACCCATCCCCGCCTAGAGGTAGGGTTTGCCCGCGCCAATCTCTATCAGCCGCAGCGGGTGATTGTCCTGCCCCACTTTATGTTCACTGGCGCACTGGTGAAAAAAATCTATACCCTGACCGCTACTGCCCAGCAACAGTACCCGGCGGTAGAATACGTTAACTTGCCGGAAATTGGGTTACATCCGCAGTTATTTTATTTAACGCGGCAACGGGAAATAGAAACCCTCACCGGCCAAGTGGCCATGAATTGCGAAGCCTGTAAATTTCGCTTGGCGGCGATCGCCCATGGTGCCGATCATTCCCACCATCACCACCACGATCACAACCATAACCATGAGTCTCATTCCCACGGGCATCATCACCCCAGTGTGAATTTAGATCATCTACCCAGCTACCATCAACGGATTTGGCAGGTTCCCTAGGGGGATGGCCACCTAAGGAAAATGCTAGACTAGGGGGTAATGATCCCTTTTTTCAAGCTTGGACGGGGCTTGTTTATGGCGATAAAGTATCCTCCCCAGACGGTTGATCGCGTTTTGATTTTTGACACGACGCTGCGGGACGGAGAGCAGTCTCCGGGAGCCGCACTGAATGTAGATGAAAAACTCACGATCGCCCGTCAACTGGCTCGGCTAGGGGTGGATATTATCGAGGCTGGTTTCCCTTTTGCCAGCCCTGGAGATTTTGAAGCCGTGCAGCGGATTGCCGAAGTGGTGGGCACCGAAACAGGGCCAGTGATTTGTGGCCTAGCACGAGCCACCCGCTCGGATATTGAAGCGGCAGCCAACGCCTTAAAACCGGCCTACTATCCACGCATTCATACGTTCATTGCCACCTCTGACATTCACCTTGAGTACAAGCTCAAGAAAACCCGCGCAGAGGTACTAGAGATTGCCCCAGAGATGGTCGCCTATGCCAAATCCTTTGTGGAGGATGTGGAATTCTCACCGGAGGATGCTGGCCGCTCTGACCCCGAGTTTCTGTACCAAGTGCTTGAGCGGGTAATTGCGGCAGGTGCCACCACAATCAATATTCCCGATACGGTGGGCTACACCACACCGGCAGAGTTTGGAGCCTTGATCAAGGGTATCAAGGAAAATGTGCCGAACATTCAGCAAGCGGTCATTTCAGTCCACGGTCACAATGATCTTGGCTTGGCGGTGGCCAACTTTCTTGAGGCAGTTAAAAACGGTGCCCGTCAACTGGAATGTACCATCAACGGTATTGGCGAGCGTGCGGGTAATGCTGCCCTCGAAGAACTGGTGATGGCACTGTACGTGCGGCGGCAGTACTTTAACCCCTTCTTGGGTCGCCCCGCCGAGTCGGAGGCTCCCCTCACGAATATCAATACCCGCGAAATCTATAAAACCTCGCGGTTAGTCTCCAACTTAACGGGGATGCTTATCCAACCCAACAAGGCCATTGTTGGTGCTAATGCCTTTGCCCATGAGTCGGGGATTCACCAAGATGGGGTGCTCAAGAACAAGCGCACCTACGAAATTATGGATGCTCACCTAATTGGCTTGGCAGACAACCAAATCGTTTTAGGTAAACTGTCGGGTCGCAATGCTTTCGCTACCCGTTTACGGGAGTTGGGCTTTGAATTAACGGAAACTGAACTCAACAAAGCCTTCTTACGCTTTAAAGATCTGGCGGATAAGAAAAAGGAAATCACCGACTGGGATTTAGAGGCGATCGCCAAGGACGAAACCCAAGGCATCGATCTACAGGGCTACCAATTGGAGTTTGTGCAAGTCTCCTGCGGTGATCATGCCCGACCTACGGCAACAGTGACGGTACGCACCCCCAGCGGCGAAGAACTCACAGATGCAGCCATTGGCACCGGTCCTGTAGATGCGGTGTATCGTGCCATTAACCGGGTGGTGCAAATTCCTAACCGGCTTATTGAATACTCAGTGCAATCAGTAACGGCGGGCATTGATGCCATCGGTGAAGTAACTATTCGCCTGCAGCACGAAGATCGCATCTATTCCGGTCATGCGGCCAACACCGATGTGATTGTGGCTTCGGCACAAGCCTATATGAATGCCCTCAATCGGCTTTACCGTGGTTTAGAGCAGCGGGTGTTGCATCCTCAAGTGTAAGGAAGGTTCTAGAGCTTAAAGGATGTTATGGCGGAGTTGGTTCCCTCACCGAAGCTGTTAGAGCCTGAGGGGGTATATCTGTGTCCGGTGTGTCGCCATGGTCAGATTGCCCCTATGGTGCTCATGGACACCTATGCCTGTAATTTTTGCCGCCATATCCTCAGCATTGACCTCACCCATCAAACGGCACGCCTAGAAGACACGGCAATGGTGTTTCGCTGGCAGTGGACTGGCACCACGTGGCGATCGCTCAACACGCCGCCTGTCACCCTGACCTATACGGCCATTGTCCTTGGTGTGTTACTGATTACCCTGCCGCCAGGGTTAGTCTGGTTAGGGCAGCAGATGTTTCCGCCCCTCAGTGGCGATCGCTGGCACTGGTTTCCATTGTTTTGGGTGGGGTTAACATTTTTTGCCCATGCGGTTTTAGTGTTGCGTATTTTTGCCGGACTAGCACCGGTGCAACCGTTGTTTGGACGCGATCGCCACCGATGAAGGGAGTGATGCCAACGCTTCATTCGGGATCTACAGAAGCTTTACACCCTTGCCTATATGGGGTGTCGCTTAGAGTCAGCAGCCTATCATCCCGAACATTCATCAACCCCTTAGGCGACTTGCCGCTATCTACACTCCGGCAAAAAGAGCAGATCAGGATTTGCCAATATCTCAAGATTGATAATCTGCTCGTCCCCGGCAAACTCGCACAGTGCTTCAGCAAGTATTGAGTCTGTTGACTCCTGACCAAACCTACCACCACTAAAGCTGCCACCGGATGTACTGGTAGTGATTGTGACATTGCGAGGGTCAAGTAACCATAATCCTGGATTGCCAAGGGGCGCACTAGCGTCGACACTACCTGTCACACTCAGTAGCTCTCGCCCAGAGGTTTCGACAAACCCGCCATCACCCCCTAAAGCCCTACCGCGCGCTGTAATCGTGCCATGGAACTGGGTGCTGTTGTCCGCCCAATTAATCACCGTGCCGCCATTCCCTTGCGTTACCGCATCAGCATTCATGACGGTGTTGTTATCAACAAACAGGTTCTGGGCATTGAAACTACTATCTAACCGATTGGTTCCTGCGGTTCCCCCTAAATAATCGCCTCCGACCAAGACCGTGCCACCGCCCGTCGTCCCAGACGCAGTGAGACTCGCCCCAACCACCGCAATATTGTTATTGGCCAACACATTGATATGGCCGCCAACGCCAGTTGGATGCGACACATCAATCGTCCCACCCACGACCGCTGTGGCTCCCTGCATTGGAATGCTTACTTTGTTTGGGTCATGGACGAGAGCAATCGAGCCATCGGGATTGTGAATCACACTATTTACCCGCTGCTCAGGGGTGCTTCCCGTCAATAACGTGGGCAAATCAACCGCAGTAATCTCGCCGGTAATGCGCTCCTGCGGAATCTCTAAACTGAGAATCATCCCATCCTGCGAAACCCGCACCATCCCTGTTTCCGGCACCGCTTGTACCGTGGCCCCCCGGTGCCGCTAATGTGCCGCTATTCATCACTTGATGCGCCATCAGGGTCAGTTGTTGCCCCTCCTTCACCCTCAGGTGTCCTTCATTAATCAGAATTCCTTTGCTGTTGAATTCAAAGCCGGTGGGGTTGCCGAGGAGAGTCGCGTAGGTATTACTAGGACTAAAGAGGTCAAAGACCCCGCCTTCAAAATGAACCCGAGAGGCGGTACTGGCATGAAAGGCAGCGGGGACATTTAAGCGCGCATTGGAACCAAAGACAATGCCAGCGGGGTTCATTAGATAGAGATTACTAGTGCCGCCACTGACTTGAATGAGGCCATTAATGTAGCTCGCATTGCCGCCATTCACGACAGCGAGGATATTGCGGACGTGGGGGTTCGAGAGGAAGTTAGCAATTTGTCCTTGACTGAGGCCAAAGTCACGGAAGAGGTGAAAGAGGTTCTGACCATTACCTGAAAAGGTGCCGCCGCTGATGTCGAACTGTTGGCCGGTTTGGGTGACGTGGGTGCCCGTACCGTTGGGGTCTGGGATAATTTGGCCGAGGGCTGAGGCGGGTAAGAAGGTGCCTACCGCGCACAGCAGGCCTGCCCACAGAGAACGATGGTGCATTGTATTTGAGTTGCGAAGAATACTCTAGTGATAGCTGAATCCCTAGAACAACGATGCAGCTTTTACAAAACGTAAGGTGCGGTTAGGGATTTTGGTTAACTCACAAAACTCAGAAGACCCTCACCCTAAATCCTAAAAAGGCTGCATTGGGGTTTGCGGTGAAGGCTACGCGGGCTTAGCATTTGATGCGCAAGACAAAGAGCGTATTCAATCCCATAGAGCATTTTGGGTGGGAATTAAAAGCCTTTGTCCGCCGATTTAAACCCAAGGACTCGGACTCGATTCAACAGTTAGTCGAGCTTGGCATTTGACTGAACCTATCTCACCACTGCAAGAATTATTTTACTCACTGCTGCTACTATGCTAGGCTGCACCTCACTCGTAATCGCTCGTGGTCACCCCCTGCGAGGTGTCACCTGCCCCAGCGCCGCCAGGCCACTCGCTCGATGCTGACTCAGCCAGTGAGACACGGTCGTACGATGGCAGCCACTCATTTGGTCTAATTGGTCAACACTCGTTGCTTGGTCTGTTGTTAGCCACCACAGCACTTGCACCCAACTGCGTTGAGCGACCCGTTACTGCTGGGTCAAGACCGCTTTTAGCTCTGTAGAGGATTCAGCAATATCGATTTTTGAGGACTCCAGACATGGGAGGTTAGGCAATACCATCTTCCTTTATGTGTAGCAAATTTTTCGAAAATTGATATAAGTTAGGGTGTGGCGGGGATTTGTCTCCCACAGTTGGAAATGGTATGATTTGCGAGGTTACAAATTTCATCCTGTTTCCCAGAGACTTGCAGTAAGGTAGGGCATTGCCATGGCATCGTCACCCGTTGCGCCCGTTGTTTTAGTGATTTTGGATGGCTGGGGCTACCGCGAAGATTCCCATGGTAACGCAATTGCCAACGCCAAAACACCGGTGATGGATAGTCTGTGGCACGCGTATCCCCACACCTTAATTTATACCTCTGGAAAAGCAGTGGGGTTGCCGAAAGGACAGATGGGCAATTCTGAAGTTGGGCACTTAAATTTGGGTGCAGGGCGTATTGTGCCTCAAGAGTTGGTGCGTATTTCCGATGCTGTGGAAGATGGCAGCCTTTTTGACATTCCGGTGCTGGCAAATCTTTGTCAAACCCTAAAAGAGCGCAATGGCAAGTTACATTTAGTGGGGCTATGTTCAGCAGGAGGGGTTCACTCCCACATTGAGCATCTGTACGGCTTGGTGGAGTTAGCCAAACGCTATGGTATTGCCGAGGTATGCATCCATGCGATTACCGATGGCCGTGATACCCCACCGCGGGATGCCGCTGGCGTGTTGGCAGAGATGGAGCAACGATTGGCACAAATGGGGTGTGGCCAAGTTGTCACGGTGAGCGGTCGGTACTATGCCATGGATCGCGATCGCCGCTGGGATCGTACCGAAGCCGCCTACCGGGTCATGACCCAGAATGACAACATTCAGCCCCTCAGTGCCAGTGAAGTAGCCACGAAGTCCTATGCCCAGAACTTGGGGGACGAATTTATCCAACCCATCCGCATTGCCCCCGGAGCGGTAGAACCGGGAGATGGGCTTATTTTCTTCAACTTCCGCCCCGATCGCGCCCGGCAGCTAACCCAAGCCTTCATTGACCCCAACTTTAGTGGCTTTGAACGGGAATTGATTACGCCACTAGCCTTTGTCACCCTGACTCAGTATGATGCAAGCTTCAATTGTGGTGTGGCCTTTCCGCCGCAAAACCTCGACCATATTCTCGGGGAAGTGATCGCTGAGCATGGCTTGAAACAACTGCGAGCCGCAGAAACAGAAAAGTATGCTCACGTCACCTATTTCTTTAATGGGGGGTTGGAAGAGCCATTTCCAGGGGAAGACCGGATTTTAATCCCAAGTCCGATGGTGGCCACCTATGATCAAGCCCCAGCCATGTCGGCGGCAGCGGTTACCGAGGCTGTGAAAGGGGCGATTGAAACCCAAGAATATGCCCTTGTGGTGGTAAATTTTGCCAATCCAGATATGGTGGGGCATACTGGCCAAATGGCAGCAACCATTGAAGCGATTGAAACCGTGGATCGCTGCGTTGGGGTCATTGTTGAAGCGACCACAAAAGTGGGGGGAACCCTGCTCATCACTGCGGATCATGGCAATGCTGAGTATATGATTGATGCCGATGGCAATCCGTGGACTGCTCATACCACCAATCCAGTGCCGTTTATTCTTGTAGAAGGCGAAAAACGTAAAATTCCTGGGCATGGCGCACAGGTCGTTCTACGGGAGGATGGTTGTTTAGCGGATATTGCACCAACAATTCTTGAAATTTTGGGCTTGCCCCAGCCAGTGGAAATGACGGGGCGATCGCTCATTGTGAGCGCCCCCTACGAAAGCCGCCTGAACCGTACACCCCTCTCCGTCAAGCTTTAACTCATGAGGGGTTCGGGGAGTAATACGTCCCGCGCTATCGCCGTAGGATCAGCCTCGGGAGGATGTCACGAGGCATTACGTCAGCAGCTTAGATACCGGAACCGTTCAAGAATTCCTCAATGGCGCGATCGCTGAGGCGACAGTTGCGACCTTGCGCCAATACTGGCACCTTTTCCTGCTCTTGCTGTTGATTTTGTAGAGCCTGCACCTGTTTTTCTAGTAGTTCAATGCGGTCTAGCAAGTAGCGAATTGCCTCTGCCTCTGAGTCTGGTAGCTGGCCATGCTCTAGAGGGGCGATTTTGGCTCCGGCGCGATACACTACCCGCCCAGGAATACCCACCACCGTACAGTCGGAGGGGACATCCCGCAACACCACTGACCCTGCGCCAATGCGGACATTATCGCCAATCGTGAGATTGCCTAAGATCTTTGCGCCTGCGCCCACCACGACATTTTCACCAAGGGTGGGGTGCCGCTTGCCCGTTTCCTTGCCTGTACCACCGAGGGTCACTCCCTGATAGATCAGGCAGTAATTGCCCACAATTGCGGTCTCGCCAATCACAACCCCCATGCCATGGTCAATAAAGACCCCTTTGCCAAGGGTTGCGCCCGGATGAATTTCAATGCCCGTTAGAAATCGTGCTAAGTGCGACAGAGCACGGGGTACAAAGGGAAGCCCAAGCCGCCATAACCAATGACTAAAGCGGTGCAAGACAATTGCCTGTAAGCCCGGATAGCAGAACAGAACTTCTAGCCAGTTGCGCGCTGCTGGGTCGCGCTCAAAGATGATCTGAAAATCGGCCTTTAGGACACTTAGCACAGCAAGCTCCTTCGCTGCGGTTGGCAACGTTGTGCATTTTTGATCTTAACAATTTGTTGCCCAGTTGGCGATCGCCACCAAGGGAATCCACTGCCCAGAAGCACACAAAATATAAGATAAGATAGTCTTTTCATCTATTAAGGCGTACAGTTTCAATCCTCGATCGCCCCGTTGGCGAAGTTGTATTTACCGAGGTCGTGCCAGAGACCCGCATAATACCCCATTTGGGGGGTGGCTAACTTCTCTGCCAAGGTGCGCGATCGCGCCGCCACTTTTTGTAAGTGATGTGCAAGACCATGCCAGTCTCCAGATGCATTAGGGGTGTGGGCATAGGCCGACGGTTGAGTCATGATTAGTCAGCGGTAGGGGTTAGAACCGGTGGCTGTTACACTTTTGCAACGGTTTTCAGCGAACTTTATGATAGATGATAAAATCGAATTAGAAAAAAATTATAGAGTTTAGGAGTTACACGCATCACTCAGTAAATTCCATGGCACTTTGGCTATCATCATTACTCTGGGCATTACAGCCAATTTTGGTTCCCCTTTGCTTTTGTGGGGCATGGCTACTGCTAGCACTCCTCGCATGGAATCTTTGGCGGTTTTTTCAGGAGGGTTTGGCGATCGCCCAGCGAATGCACAAAATTCCCTGTTCACAGTGTCGGTTTTTTTCTGGAGACTATCGCCTCAAGTGTTCTCTCCATCCTGACTGGGCAGCAACAGAAGCGGCAATTCACTGCCCAGACTATGACATTCACTAATTACTCTCTAACATTAACATTTCACCATTGCCTACGTTTGGAAAGGGGATAACATTGCCTGCACAGTATCCGCAACTAGTCATCTCCACAGAAGCCAGCACCTACATTGTTCCCCTCACCCAAGGAAACTCGTGGGTCATTGGTCGGGGCAAAGACTGCACTATCGTCCTAGCGGATCGCTGGTCGTCTCGACGTCATGCCATGGTGCAGCGTTTAGACACCGAAGATTATTACCTCATTGACCTAGGTAGTCGCAATGGCTGCGTCCTCAATGGCCAAACCATTCAAGTGCCGACCCTCCTAAAAACCGGCGATCGCTTCATCATTGGCAAAACAACCCTTGAGTTTCGCACTGACGAAGCCGTCTCAACCATGCCGCCAGAGACCCCTACTGCGCTCCAACCGCTTGTCCTGATCATTCAACCCCCGGGCATCCAAGTCCAGATTTGGCAAGAACTATTACGCAGTCAAGGGTTGCAAGTCGTCGTTGAATCCGGAAAAATTAACAGTCGCCGCATTATTAGTGATTTTATTAGTGTCATGCACCGGAATCCTGACATATTGATGTTAGATTCCCAGCTAGAAACGCCGGATATTAGCAAGCTCTTAGAATGGGTCAAGGCCACCTATCCCAAGCTGCGCAGTTTTATTATTGACCGCTACGATAATCACATCTCCCCCATGCAGCGGCAATGGGCAACCCAGTACGGTGCCATTGATTGGTTGCCCGCACTGCCGGATGACAACTTAACCATGTACGGTGCTGAAGTTGCCGCCCAGTTAAAGCGTGTTCTCAAAGCCTTGGGTCGCAGTCAGCTAGAACAAGACAAGCTAGCCGTTTCACTGCTCAACCTGCAACTAGCCACCAATGATGATTTACCCTCGCAACTGCTCAGCGAGTATATCAATCAGCCGCCGTCTCTGCCCCAATAACTGCAGGTAATTGATCCACCTCAAAATACTGATAAAAGCGTTCTGTCACCTGTAGCGTATAGGAGCGGCCATGGCTTTCCCGCCGCCGTTGCACAAAACCGAGCTCCACTAGCTCATGAATGTGTTGATAGGCACTGGAGCCACGCAGTTCAATCAGTTCTGTTTGGCGAATGGGGCCGCGCAAGGCAACCATCGCCAAGGTACGCTGCACCGCAATCCCCAACTCAACAGGCACTAAAGACTGTACGAGGTCTTGATAGCGAGGCTTCAATTGCAGGCTATACTTCCCCTCTACTTCGACAATTTCTAAGGCTGTTTGGCGGTGAGCATAGTCATTGAATAGCTCAATCAGAGCCAGCTCCACAGCCGTTGCCTCGTGACCTGCTAGATCTGCCAATTGGTGAAGCGTGAGAGGCTGAGCTTTCAGATACAGGATGGCTTCCACCCGCATTGTTAGCTCTGCTAGGTCAGCGATGGCTGAGTCATGGGCAGGGGGGTGATCCGGTTCAGGAGCCATTGGCACGCAAAGACCTTAGAACTAGGGAGGACAGTGCCAGTATTGTCGCAGGTTGATGACGGTGCCAAGAACAATGAGGGCGGGGGTTTGGATGTGCTCCTGCTCACAGGTGGCGATCGCGTCCGCGAGAGTAGTAACAACGACGCGCTGCTGCGGTGTTGTACCTGCTTCAATAAAGGCCAAGGGGGTTTGGGGCGATCGCCCCCCCGCTAACAGTGCAGGCACAATGTCCCCTAAATGGTGCAACCCCATATAGATCACAATCGTATCCACCGCGGTTGCCAACGCGGCCCAATTCACTCGCGGCTGATAGCGACCTGCTGCCTCATGGCCTGTTACAAAGACTACAGACGAACTAAAGTCACGATGCGTCAGCGGAATCTGCGCATAGGCCGTTGCCGCAATGCCACTGGTCACTCCGGGCACTACCTCCACCGGAATCCCTGCTTGCACCAAGGCCAGACACTCCTCCCCACCACGGCCAAAAATAAAGGGATCTCCCCCCTTAAGGCGTACGATCACCGCGTGCTGCTGCGCCAACGCAATCAGGCGCTCGCTAATTTGCTCTTGAGACAGAGTATGGTTACCGCGCCGCTTCCCCACATGAACCTTCAACGCACGAGGGTTGATAATTCCAAGAATTTCTGGACTGATGAGGGCATCGTAGAGAACCACATCGGCGCACTCTAAGAGGCTTTTTGCCCGCACGGTTAAAAGGCCAACATCCCCTGGGCCTGCCCCCACCAAATACACCTTGCCGACAATTGCTGGTTTACTCATGCCTTTAGTCTATCGCCAACAATTCTGGGGGTAAGTTCTCCCACCCCTGCCCTTTACGGACTAAGGCCGGTGGCTCCACCGTGAAGTCAAGAATGCTAGACATTTGTTGTCCGGGTGGCTCGCCCGTATCGAGGATGAGATCCACACGCTTATCAAGCGTATCAAATAGCTCAGCGGTATTGATATAGTAGGTTTGGTCATCAGGCAACCGTGCTGAGGTTGAAATAATCGGGTTGCCAAGTCCCGTGAGCAGCGCTTGGCTGACCGCATGATTCGGCACACGAATTCCTGTGGTTTTCCGCTTAGGATTTTGGACTAAACGGGGTACCAGCTTAGTGGCTGGCAGTAAAAACGTATAAGGCCCCGGAACCAAGCGGCGCATCAGCCGATATGCCGCATCACTCACGTAGGCGTAATGGGCAATATTAGACAGCGACGAGCATAAAAACGTCACTGGCTTATCGTTCGAGAGTTGCTTGAGTTGGCGTACCCGCTGTACGGCTCCTTTATTATTCATGTCGCAGCCAATGGCATAGACCGTATCTGTGGGGTACAGCATAATCGCCCCCTGCCGCAGCGCTGCCACAATTTGCTCAATGGTGCGCTGTTGTGGATTAACGGGGTGGAGGGTAAACATCTCTGCCATGTTGGTATCTATGGTACACCTAGGTAAACACGGCAGTGCGGTTTCCATAGACCAGAACGCGGTTTTGTAGGTGAAGGCGCACGGCTCGCGCCAGCACAATGCGCTCTAGATCTTTACCCTTGCGAATCAGGTCGGCCACCGTATCGCGGTGGCTCACAGGAACCACAGCTTGCTCGATGATTGGGCCTTCATCTAGGTCAGCCGTGGCATAGTGGGCTGTTGCCCCAATAATTTTCACTCCCCGCTCATGGGCACGATGGTAGGGGTTTGCACCCGCAAAGGCAGGTAAAAATGAGTGGTGAATGTTAATCACCTGTGAAAACTGCTCTAAAAACTGGGGGCTGAGGACTTGCATATACTTTGCCAGAATGACTAAGTCAATCTTGTAATCGTTCAGAAGCTGTAGTTGCTTGGCCTCTGCCATAGACTTAGTGTCTGGTGTAACCGGAATGTAGTGAAAGTCAATGCCAAACTGCTCGGCGATGGGACGCATCTGTTCATGGTTACTGAGAATCAGCGGAATCTCTGCGGGTAAATCTCCCGCCCGCTGTCGCAGGATCAAGTCCCAAAGACAATGCTCCTGTCGGCTCACCCAGATCGCCAAGCGGTAGGGCACATCTGAGGCTCGGAGTTGCCAGCGTACCCCCTGCCAACTGGCAAAGAGTTTCTCTCGCTGGGCATAGTTAATAAACGTGGCGCCAATTTGCTCGCGGGGAATGCCAAACCCATCCAGTTCCCACTCCAAGCGCGACAAAAAGATACCGGCCACTGCATCGGTATGGTGATCGGCATGGATGATGTTGCCGTTGTAGCGATAGACAAACTGCGCTAGCTTAGCCACCAGTCCTCGTTGATCGGGACAGGAGATCGAGAGGGTCATGGTGGGCGATGGCATGGGCACCTCGGTCAAGACGGGTAACGGTCTCAGAGGGTTTAAGGGCGATTTGTATTCTACTGTGGCAGGKGAGGKTGTTTGTGCGCTGCTTGGCCACAAGCAAAAATTTTCCCCTACAATCAGAACAAGGGTCTAAGTAATTATACGGATTTAGGGATGTCTATACCGCAGAGTGATGGGTTTGAGTATTCACTGCTCTCAGAGCGAGAACTACAAGTACTAGAGCTAGTGGCTGCTGGCTTGACCAATCATGATATTGCTCAAAAGTTAGACATCAGTAAGCGGACAGTCGATAACCACATCAGTAATATCCTGACCAAAACAAAGTCAGAAAATCGTGTGGCCTTAGTCCGCTGGGCACTGGCGTGGGGCAAGGTTTGCTTGGATAATGTGAACTGCTGTGCCTTGCCGACCTCCACCGAAACCACACCACCAGCGCTATGAAGGAGCAGGTGTACTACAACAGCCAAATGCCCTTGGCGGTCTATCGGGAAATGGCAGCACACCTAGGGCTGCTAGAGGGCGTGGAGGTGCGCTTACTGCCCCAAACAAGTCCCCAGTTTGACTACTCCCTCAGCCAAGTTGCTGGGGTTGCCCTAGGGGTTCCTGAGAGCCTACCCCCTACCTTAGTGCGTCAGCTAGAGCACATCCTACAGCACTATGGCGATCGCTACGGCGGATGGCAAACGGTATCTTCCACTTAAGGATTGACATCGGTTGAGAGCGTCCCCCCCGCAAAAGTTAGAATAGTTTTGTTTTCTCGGAGTTTAGGATCTTGGCTCAAGGATTGCGAGTAGGGGTTTTAGGGGCAACGGGTGCCGTTGGCACCGAAATCCTTGGCATTTTAGCGCAGCGATCGCTCCCCATCGCAGACTTACGCCTGCTGGCTTCACCGCGCTCGGCGGGGCAAACCCTGACCTTTGCTGGTACCCCCCTCCCAGTGCAAGCCGTGAGTGCTGAAACGCTGCAAGGGCTAGATTTGATTTTAGCCTCTGCCGGAGCTAGCGTCTCGCGGCAGTGGTTACCCATTGCTGTTCAGGCCGGGGCGATCGCCATCGATAACTCTAGTGCCTACCGCATGGAGGCCAATGTGCCCCTAGTGGTTCCAGAAGTGAATCCCCAAGACTTAAAAGATCATCAGGGGATTATTGCCAACCCCAACTGCACCACCATTCTGATGACAGTGGCGCTATGGCCGCTGCACCAAGTCCGACCCATTCGGCGAATTATTGCCGCAACGTACCAATCTGCCAGTGGTGCCGGTGCCAAAGCCATGCAAGAACTCAAAGACCAAGCCCTTGACATACTCAAAGGAAACCCTCCCCGCACAGCAGCGTTTCCCTATCCCTTGGCATTCAATCTCTTTCCCCATAACTCGCCTCTTAATGACCAAGGCTACTGTCAAGAAGAAATGAAAATGATCAATGAAACCCGCAAAATTTTCCATACCCCTGACCTGCGCTTGAGTGCCACCTGTGTGCGGGTGCCTGTTCTGCGCGCCCATTCTGAAGCACTCAATGTCGAATTTTTTGAGCCGTTTCCTCTAGCCGAGGCTCGGAATCTCCTGCAGCAGGCGGCGGGGGTAGCGTTTGTTGAGGATTGGGAGCGCAACTACTTCCCGATGCCCCTTGAGGCCACAGGTAAAGACCCCGTCTTTGTGGGACGACTCCGGCAAGACCTCTCAGAACCCAATGCCCTAGAGTTGTGGTTGTGTGGCGATCAAATTCGTAAAGGAGCAGCCCTGAATGCGGTGCAAATTGCTGAGTCCTTAATTGCACAGGGTTTAATTTAAGATCAATGGCTGATGTGAATCTCAAACGTCAACAGCACCCTCGCGAAGCCCTTGATCGGCTGGTGATTGAGCGGCTGCTTCAAGAAGACATGAGCGACTACAATTTGGCGGAGTTAGGCCGCCTGCTCATTCGCTACGAGGGGTTTCCTGGAGCCGAGGGCATTAAGACACAGCTAGCCAACATTCTGGAACGGTGGGGGTTGACAGAGACTGAGCTTTTTGAGCGCACCCGCGCCATCCATGCCAAAGGGGGAATCTATAAAGTTGGCAGTAACAAGCGGGAGGATTGGACCTAGACCCTCAGCTTAAGGACTATTGGGTTGTTAAAAAATCTTAAAGGCTAAAGTTGGTAGAAAAATCTTACAATCGGCGCTCAGGAAGAGCTAGAGGGCTTTCTGGAGCTGGCACAAAAATGATAGAGTACAAAAAATTCCCATTTAAACTGCTGTAAATCCTGTCCTCTTGAGAAGGGAGTATTCATCACTTTGGAGAGCCATAAAGAGAAAATTCTCGTCGTTGACGATGAAGCGAGTATTCGCCGCATCCTCGAAMCCCGCCTATCCATGATTGGTTACACCGTGGTTACGGCGGCTGATGGCGAGGAAGCTCTAACCACATTTCGGCACGAACAGCCTGATTTAGTTGTGCTGGACGTGATGATGCCCAAGTTAGATGGCTATGGCGTGTGTCAGGAACTGCGTAAAGAGTCCGACGTGCCGATCATTATGCTCACGGCGTTGGGGGATGTGGCCGATCGCATCACGGGTCTGGAACTTGGGGCAGATGACTATGTGGTCAAGCCCTTTTCGCCCAAGGAACTAGAAGCGCGGATTCGCTCGGTTCTACGGCGCATTGAAAAGACCACCACCTCAGGTATTCCCAGTTCCGGTGTCATTCAGATTGGCAATATTCGCATCGATACCAATAAGCGGCAGGTGTATAAAGGGGATGAGCGCATTCGCCTAACGGGAATGGAGTTTATGCTTTTGGAACTGCTGGTGGGGCGTTCCGGGGAGCCATTTTCTCGGGGGGAAATTCTTGAGCAGGTATGGGGCTATACGCCGGAGCGGCACGTGGATACCCGGGTCGTAGATGTTCATATCTCCCGACTACGGGCTAAGCTAGAGGAAGATCCCAGTAATCCGGAGTTAATTCTCACGGCGCGGGGGACGGGGTATCTATTTCAGCGCATTATCGAACCCGGTGAAATGCTGAATAAAGCCCAGTAGTTCGTCCTAGTGCGATTCCCTCATCCAGAGGCGGGTACATCATGAAACGCGGCTGGCGATGGTCTGATGTCATTGGCTTAGCAGTGACACTGGTGGCACTCAGCAGTGTGGCCATTATGCAACGGCGATCCCTAGAGACCCTGCAAGACCCATCGGGGCAAGTGCTTACGGAGGCCGAATACCAGCGGCAAACTGCCCAGACCATTGCCCAGATGGAGGCCTTGGCGAAGCTACCGGCCTTGGGGTTTGATAATCTTGTGAGTGATTGGGCGTTCCTACAGTTTTTGCAATTTTTTGGTGACTCTGATGCCCGCCGTGTCACTGGCTATGATCAGGTGCCTGCCTTTTTTCGTGTGATTGTAGCGAAGGATCCGCGCTTTGTCCAAAGCTACCCTTACCTTTCAACGGCAATCACGGTCTATGCCAGTCAGCCCAAAACATCGGTAGAACTCATGGCGCAGGGCTTAACCCATCTCGACCCCCACTATCAACCGAGTGCGTACCTAGTGTGGGTGTTTCGGGCCATGGATGAGTTGCTCTTTTTAGGTCAGGGGCTGGCGGCGGCTCAATCCTACAATCGCGCGGCGGAGTGGGCAGAACTACAAACAGACCCACACATTCGGGAGGCGGCGCCCTACTATCGATCGCTGGCGCAGACCCTCCGCAATGACCCTGATAGTCGCATGGCGCAAATTAACGCTTGGATTTGGGCGTTGGTGAATGCTGTGAGCGATCGCTCCCGCRAAACCGCCATTGAAAATATTGAACGCTTGGGGGGGGAGGTCTCTCGCCTTCCCGATGGCAGTTGGCAAATTCGCCACCCTGAAGATTTGCGGTAACGATCGTGGAGCGCACTATTGCCGAAATTAATGCCAAGATTCGCAGTGGCCATGCTATCGTCTGGACGTTGGCAGAACTCAAAGAACGCCTCGAGAGCCTTACTGTGGCCGAAGCCACCCAGCAGGTGGACGTCATTACAACGGGTACCTTTGAGCCAATGGAGTCCTCCGGTGCCATCATTAACCTTGGCCCGACGGATCCCCCCCTCAAACTGCGGCAGTGCTGGTTAGATGGCATTCCTGCCTACAGTGGCATTGGCGCCGTTGATCTCTATTTGGGAGCGGCGCAGTCTGTGGATCTGAATCCAGAGGGAGGGGAAGCGGATACCCTGCGGGAGCGCGGCGGCGGTCATGTCATTGCGGATTTGATTGCGGGCAAGGCTATCCCATTACGGGCGCTGGGGCACGTCACTGACTGCTATCCGCGCGCCAGTCTGGAAACCATGATTAGCAAGGACACGATTAACCAGTTTTACCTCTACAATCCACGCAATCTGTACCAGAACTTTATTGTTGGGGTCAATGGTGGCGATCGCCCCCTCTATACCTATTTAGGCCCGCTCCAGCCCCAGTTAGGCAATGCGGTTTATGCCAGTAGTGGTGCCCTCTCACCACTGTTAAATGATCCGTACCTGCGCTTAGTGGGCATTGGCACCCGGATTTTTCTTGGGGGTGGCATTGGCTACATTGCCTGGGAGGGAACCCAACACTTCCCTTTACAAAAACGCCTCGCAAACGACACGCCCATTGGCCCAGCGGCAACCCTTGCCCTCATTGGCGATGCCAAGCAGATGGACCCCTTTTGGGTGCGCGGCTGTTACTTCAAAAACTATGGTGCGTCCCTGATGTTAGGGGTGGGGATTCCCCTGCCAGTGCTGGATGAAGAGGTGATTGCTCGCTGCGCCATTCGCGATGAGGACGTGGTGGCGCCAATTATTGATTTTTCAATTCCGCGCCGGGTTCGTCCCACCTTTGGCGTAGTGAACTATGCGCAATTAAAGTCCGGCACTATCAAAATCGACGGGAAAACTGTGCGCACTGCCCCGCTCACCAGTCTTTACTTTGGCCAGCAGATTGCGGAGCGCCTCAAGGAATGGATTCTTAAGGGTGAGTTTACCCTTGCAGAAGCGGTGGCTCCCTTGCCGGGCGATCGCGCCTTTTTGCCCCAACAGTCATGGACCACGCCTAGCACTCGGGAATAATCCATCACCCATCGCGCTCAGCCAGGGTAACGGCCATCAAGCCGCCGAGCAGGGGATAGTGTCGAATGGCGTGAAACCCGGTCGCCTGAATCATGGCACAGAGGTCTGCCGGTTTGGGGAAGGCTTGGATACTTGGCCATAAATAGTCGTACTCAGTGCCAAAATCGTGGGCTTGGGCCGTTGGCACCACCCACTGCTGGAGATACCATGCTTGGAACTGCTCAAGCGCAGGGGACTCGGGGTGGCTGAACTCAAGAATGGCTATCTGTCCTTGGGGTTGCAGGAGCCGGTACATTTCCCGCAATGCCTGCGGAATACTAGCCACATTGCGTAAACCGTAGCCCATGGTAATGGCTGCAAAGGTGCGATCGCCATAGGGAACGGCAAGGGCATCGCCTTGAACCCATTGAATTTGTGGGTACCCTAGACTGCGTTGCTGGGCAATGGCCAAGGGTGCCGCCGCAAAGTCCAAGCCAATCACCTGCCCTTGGCGACCGACCCGCCGTGCCAGTAAGCGGGTCAAATCTCCAGTGCCACAGCACAGGTCTAGCGCCCTAGCTCCCGCTTCTAAGCGTAACCAGTCCACCGCCATCTGTTTCCAGACGTGGTGCAAGCCAAAACTTAGGCGATCGTTGAGGCGATCGTACAGCGGGGCAATCCGCTCAAACAATGCCCGAACATCGGTCATCAGAACCTCCAACACCCCCCGCGTGAACAACAGAGGAGGATGTCATCATAAACTACCCCACCGCATCGATGGGGAATTCCGCAACACTCAGCTAACAATGATCCGTGGCTGCGCCGTTTATCATAAAAATTGTGTTCTCCCGACCCGTGGCCGTTCTTCCATCATCGCAACCGGAACCGCTCTATGGCTAGCCTGTTTGATCAAAATTTTCGCTACACCGATCGTGCCCGTGCCATCTTCAAAGAATTACAGCGCAATCTTCACCCTATCTATATGGAGCTCCTAGAGGAGGGATTTTCTCCCCGAGAAATTACAACCTTGGTCACCAGTGCCGCGGCTCAAACGGAACACGCTGCCATCTGCGAATGGGAAGAAGCCACCGTTTGCCCAAGCAGTACCATTGAACCTGAGACCTCCCATAACACTAGTGTCTAAGACAGCAGCGATTCTTGAGATTGAATCCCTCACGGTTCACTATGGGGGAATCTGTGCCCTGACAGAGGTCAGCCTCAGTATTGCTGAGGGGGAGTGTATTACCCTAGTGGGCGCAAACGGTGCCGGTAAGACCACACTGCTGCGGGCTATTTCTAAGTTAGTCCCCCTCAGTCAAGGGGTGATTCGTTTTCAAGGACAGTCACTACAGCGGCGATCGCCCCATGAACTCGTCCGCCTAGGCATTGCCCACTGTCCTGAAGGACGGCAGATATTAGCACAACAGCGAGTTCGCGATAACCTTTTGCTGGGTGCCTATACCCGTCATGACCCCATCCAAGTGAAACAAGATCTCGAGCAACAACTCACACGCTTTCCACGCTTGCGGGATCGTCAGCACCAATTGGCGGGCACCCTCAGCGGTGGTGAACAGCAAATGTTAGCCATTGCCCGCGCCCTGATGAGCCGGCCGCGCCTACTCTTGCTCGATGAACCTAGTTTAGGCCTAGCCCCCAATCTGGTGCAGGACATTTTTACGATTTTGGCAGAGCTGCGGCAGCAAGGTATCACAATACTTTTGGTAGAGCAAAATGCTCATCTTGCCCTGCAACTGGGCGATCGCGCCTATGTGCTTGAAGCTGGAAAAATTACCTTGAGTGGCACGAGCGCAGAACTGTTGCAGGATGAACGAGTGAAGCAAGCCTATCTCGGATAGTGATATGATTGATAAGCTGGACGTGTGGCTCAGTGGATAGAGCATCAGATTCCGGTTCTGAGGGTCGGGGGTTCGAATCCCTCCACGTCCGTAATGGAGACAAGCCATGAGTGAACAGATCACCGCTAGTGAAGCCAAGCAAATCATGGATATTCTCAAGGAATTGCACGGCGATATGAAAGCGGTCAAGTCTGAACTCCAGGCATTGACCATGGAAGTCAAAGTTAACCAGACGAAGAACGACGAGCAATTTAAGGCGCTCAATGAGAAGGTTGAGGAGTTACGGGATAGGCAGCGGGCGATCGATAACCGTCTGTGGAGTTTCATTGTGGCGTTAATTTTGTTGCTGGCCGCTGGGTTGGTGAAGCTCACACTGTTCGACAAGATATGACCTATGGGCTTCGGTGATAGCCACAATGTTGAGCGATGTGAAAAGAGGAATATCCTGAAGCAAGAGCAAGGAAGAATGATGGCGGCTAAAGGGATTAACTTAAGTAGCCAATGGAAGGCTAAGGCGGCGGCTATCTATGCCGCTACGTTTGTCAGTGGAGGCAAGTCATGAGTGAGCAGATCACAGCCAGTGAAGCCAAGCAAATCATGGATTTACTACAATCCATGGATAAGAAGCTAGATGTCCACATCGCTAGAACGGATGAGCAATTCAAGACGGTGAAGGCTGAAATTAAGGCGCTAGATGACAAGGTTGAGGCATTCCGCTCTGAGCTGCGAGACAATGTTACCGAGCTACGTAGCCAACAGAAGACGACGGATGCAAGGTTATGGGCGTTCATTGTGGGGCTGGTCACTCTAGTGGGTGGTAGCGTGATTAAGGTGCTCTGGTTTGACCGTGCCTAAAAAGAGCCATCAACACGAAAGCAGCACAGATCACGGCGAATCCCGTGAATTAGCTGATACTGAGCTACTGTTCCAGACATCCTCTCAGTTTGCTGCACACAGTGCCAGACCCCGTTCACAGATTGTTTTGGCATACTCTGTCCAGCGACCACTGCCCCAGTAGCGAAAACAACTGGTTTGGGAGGTCAACAGATAAAGCAGCGCTTCTTGGTACTCCGCTGTTTGGGTGATCTGGGGATCTGCTGCAACTAACGGATCGTAGCGACGATGGAACTCACGACTAAGCTGCTCCATGGGTTGCAGCACGGTTTCGTAACCCTTGACCCAACTAATGTGGTTTGTCCACGATGTGCCTGCCATCGAAAAGTGGGGGTCRGTGGCACTCAGCTGGGCGATCGCTACCGCCACTGCCTCTGGTGTACAGGAGGTGCTATCGACGTATTGCCAGAGTTTGTGCTGCTGTACCGCTTGCACGCGCGGAAACTGCGCAGCAGTGATCCCCTTGGCGGCTAATAGGGCAAGGTATTCACTGCCGTTGAGTCCCACAACCCCTGCTGCTGCCTGTGCTTTTAGCTCGTGCCACACCGGCATAAAGTCGCGGGGATACTCATTCATCATCACACCGCCATTTTCACCATCTGCAATTTGGGTCACACAGGGCGGGGCGATCGCCCCAGACCAATAGGTCGCCAGATGCTTCGCCTCATGGTAGGGCTGCATCTGCGCCACCAGCTTCGTATCTGACCCTTGGGTTTTAATCAACACGGTGATCTCGCTAACCTCGCCCTGAGAATTCCGCGCCACTAGACGATTGGGTACGTATTTTGCCGTGGCACTCAGGGGTGAGCCATCCAACTGCTCAACACTGTGCTCCTGCACCAACAACCAACGATAGCCACAGCGTTTGAGGCATTCCACGAGTGTAAACAGGGTATCAGGGTGATTGGGCAAGTGCATTTCCGGCAGCGAAAATCCCTGTACCCGCTGCAGCGCCTCAACCCCAAATAAAGCCACAAACTGATGCTGCCAAGCACGCAGGTGTAACTCAATGTCAGGGATCGGAGTAGAGGGAATAACCGCGTGCCCCCAGCAGGTGCCAAGCCACTCCACGTAAGGCGCATAAGTCGCCTCTACCGTAATGCGGCGCAGAGCATCCAGCACCCCCTCCTGACCCATTTGCTGAAGTCCCCACAGTAAATTCCCGGAGTAGTCCAGCATAATGCGGGGCTGACAGCCCTCAGCCACAAGCTCTGGAATCCAGTCCCCCATACGTTGATAACACCAGAGGAAGGTTTGGGCGTTATGGTTATCCCCTTCGTGGGGGTGCTCCAGCATATACTGCAAGTGGCTGATTAAACGGCTATCATGTCCGGCGGGAATGGTTGGTTGATGCATGTGTAGGGCACAGGCGAAGCCCGCCCGAATGATACTGTAGTCCGATGGCACAAGGGGTTCGCTGGGTCGGAGGGCAGCCAGTTGCGCCTCCCAACCACTCAGAATGGGTTGCCCCACTGGGGTAACCGCAGGCCATGGTAAAGAAAGATAGGGCATGACTTACGCTCGAAACACTTGGGCGGGGTCGAGACGCATCACCTTTTGCACAGCTAACAGTGATGCACTGACACACATCACCACCGTAGTACTAAAAACCGCGATCGCAAGCTGCGGCGTAATAATAATTTGAATAGCCCGTGCCTGCATGGTCCACATCCCTAGACCCAAACATAGCCCCAAGCCGGGCAAATAGCCAAGCACCGCCATCCACAATGCCTGCTCAATGATAATCCGGTATAGGTACCAGTCAGAAGCACCCATCGCCTTAAGGGTGCCATACTCCTGTAGGCGATCGCTCACAGAGGAGTACAGAATCTGACTCACAATCACCACACCCACAATCATCCCAACACCTGCCCCAAGCCCCAAAATAAAGCCAACACTGGTGCTGGCCAACCAATAGCGCCGAGTCAGCAGTGTCAGCTCCGCCGAACTGAGCACTGTATGGTTAGGTAAAGCTGCCTTGAGGCGCTGCTGCAGGTCAGCCAAGCTAGTCTCTGGAGACGCTTTGACCATCACGTAGGTAATGCGGCTGCTGGGTTCAATCAAGGGCAAAAAGGTAGGAGGCGGCTCCTTCTCATCAAAACGGGGAAAGTTCAGGTACAGGTTTGCTGTTTCTAACGATGTAAAAACATAAGGACTCGACACAATGGACTTAACCCCCCGCGTCCAGCCCAGCACCACCGCTGGATAGTTATTAATCTTAGCTGTTTGGTCTAGGGCAGTAATTGATAGGGCATCGAGGTCAATTTGATCCACCAGCACGGTGTAGGGCTTTTCTAATTCTGTTACCGAAGCGCCAGCTACCGTCCGCAACGGCAGTAATGAGCCTGTAGGTTCAAGACCGATGATCTGTACCGGATCAATATTAGCTGTTTCAGATCGCCGCCAAATGGCAGACTGCATCAGCAGAGGCTCCGCTGAGGCTACACCCTCCACCGATTTGGCATCAATGACCGTTTGATACTCAATGGGCAATGTTAAGCCAAAGTAGCGTAGCTCACTGGAGGCAATCCAAACATCTGCCTCGCTTTGGTTAATGAGCAGGGTTGCCGAACGGCCAAAGCCCTCCAGTAAGCCTGCTTGAATCGTGACTAGGCTGACCGCAAAGGTAATCCCCAGTTGAGCCACCAAAAAGCGGCTAAAGTCCTCTAACAGGTTTTTACGGGCAAGAGAAACCATTGCGCTATTATACTCTGTTTACTCTGTGGGGGGCACCTGTGTTTCCGCCTCCAGCCAACCCAGATAGGCAGATGAACCTGCAATGATAGGCAGGGCAATGATTTCTGGAACCTCGTAGGAGTGCCACTCCTGAAGGCGATCGCGCACCTGCGGAAACAGAGCATAGCGGGTTTTAATGAGCAATTGCCACTCCCTGTCCTGATGAACCTCTCCCTGCCAGCGATACATCGACTGAATAGGATAAATTTGTACACAGGCAGCGAGCCGAGCTTGCACCAGTTGCTGAGCTAACAGTGTTGCGTCCGCCTCTGTAGCAGTGGTTACAATGACAACACAGTACTGATAGATACTCGCCATAGCTCAACAACCGGCTCCTATCCGATACCCCCCAGCCCAACCTCTAATGGATATAGTAGTTGCCCGCAGGAATGTAAGGCGTTGGGTAAGCACACATAGGAGGCGATGGAGGATAGCCGGGATAACTCATACTTTGGATCATCACTGTTCCGGGCATACAGGCAACAGGCATCAAACCATTTTGTGCCATCACCTGATATGCTACTGGATTTCCTGTTTGCATGGTAGGAGGAAATACAGGAGGATAAACGGCGGGAGGGKATAAAATTGGTACTAGGGCAGTAGTAGTGTTAGGAACAACAATAAATAAACAACGTGCTCAACGCCTTACGGCATCAAAGGTAGAGGCACCCGCAGCGGCGATCGCCACCATCAGATCCCCCTCCCCTGTCGATAACCAATCTCTCAATTCCCAGGCCAACAAGACCGATAGCGCCTCATGTCGCATCAGTTGTGGATTGTCCATTGGTTTCTTGAACCCGCGAACCACCGCTTGAAAATGGTCATTGGCCTTACCCAAGTCATGAAGAAACGCCGCCAGCCGCGCCGTAGCCCGCAAGGTTGCAAAATCCTGAGATAGCCCAAACTGCTTGATTAATCCATCGCCCAATTCATCAAGTAAGGTCGTCACATCGGGTATGGCTGGAAGCCCCGTACTTCAGTGCGGGGAGGAAAGCTCCTTTAGCAACTTTAGTTGCCTTAGGTTATAATTGTACTGCGGACACCAGAAACGGTTGTTTAAGGCACTGGTAACGGTCGATTGGGGGTGTTGTAAACCACCCCAGAGGCTCGTGGTTGGCTTGCTAACTGCAGGGCTACTAAAAGCTCCCTGCTTTAGCTGGGAGTAGTTTACGTGATTTTACCCGCAAGTATTAGTGCCCAGCGGATGGTGCAACTCATTACCCGACCCACGGTACTGAATTTTTTAGAGGCCAAGGAGGAGCGCAGTCATCTGATTGAACTGCTGACCCAACTGGATGTGCAAATTGAGCAATTTACCCTGCCCTTGGATTCGCCACTGGTGGGGCTGGCGATCGCCGACCTCGAAGGTCGTGGGCGGGGTCATTTTATTATTATTGCCCTGCGCCGTGCCAACGGGGTGCTGGTTACCCATCCGCCCCTGACCCTTTTGCTAGAGCCTGCCGATACGATTATTGCCCTTGGTCATCTTGCGGAAATTCGACTCTTTTTCCAGCAGAATGCCTACCGCTACCAAATGCGCTATCGGGGGCGGGGGCTACCCTCTTAACCTTTGATACCACTCGCTGCTGCGGAGGGAATGATATACCGTTGTAAAAGAAGAAACACGATGAAAACGGGCACTACTGAAATCACTGAGCCAGCAGCAATTAACCGCCAATCGAGGGAGAAGGTGCCTGCCAAGGTGGCCACGCCAATGGGTAATGTATAAAGCTCCGGCTGATCGAGAACAATCAGCGGCCACAGAAAATCGCTCCAAGCGCCAATAAAGACAAAAATAGCGAGGGTGACCAAGGCTGGGCGGACAGCAGGCAGCATCACAAACCACCACAACCCTAACTCCGAGCAGCCATCGAGCCGTGCTGCTTCTTCCAGTTCTTTGGGAACTCCCATAAAGGCCTGCCGCAGCAGAAAAATACCAAAGGCGGAGGCCAACCCCGGGAGAATAACCCCAAGGTAGGTATTGCGCAGCCCCAACTGCACCGCCAAAATATACAGCGGAATCATGACAATCTGAAACGGGATCATAATAGTGGCCAGCACCGCTGCAAAAATGACCCCCCGACCGCGAAACTGCAACCGCGCTAGAGGATAGGCCGCCAAGGCAGAGGTCAGCAGGTTGCAGGCAACCGTCAAACCAGCAACGAGGGTGCTGTTGAACAGGTACTGCCCAAAGGGATTCGTCTGCCACACCGTAACAAAGTTCTCCCACGTTGGTTCCCTAGGCAGCCATTGGGGAGGGAACGCAAAAATATCTTCATTGGCAGACTTAAAGGCCGTACTCACAAGCCAGAATAGGGGCAACAGCATCCCAAGGGCTAAAAGTATCAGCAGCCCATAGGTCAATCCCAGTCGCAACCACTGTTTCATCGCCGCGTCCACAAATTAGTAAACATCATCAGTAGGCCGCCAATGACGATGGCGATCGCCAGAGCACCCGCTAACCAATCCAGTGTTGTGGTTTCCATCGCTTGTTCGTTTGAACCTCTCTATTTAGCTTAATCCCCAGAAGGCTCGGCCTTGTACCTGTATATTGACTCTCTGCTGCCCTAAGCAAGTTCATTGCCATCGCCATGAACTAGCCCACCGCATCGGTAGGAGTTCCGCGACACCAAGTTAAATTAGCCTAAAGATTTGCGGATTTTGCGTCAATTTGCCTATGGCAATTCTGAAACTGTCCCCTACAATAGAAATAGCGGAGACGCACGTTTCCGTTCACTCCTCACACCACACCCCGCCTGGACAGTTATTCGTTCGGGCGGCTTCCTTATAGCAGTGGGGCTTTTGCCTGCTTCTTTAGGGAATGCTGACTCCGGGCAAAAAGGTGTCCACATAAAACTGTATGAGATCAGCCCCGAAGAGGGCGGCAATGATAGCAGCTATGGCTAAAAAAGGACCAAAGGGAATGGGTTGACGGCGTTGAATCCAACCAAGGGCAATTCCCAGCCCCCCGACGCTGCCGCCCAGTAGTGCGGCGATAAAGAAAGTGACCAGTAGCCCTTGCCAGCCCAACCATGCACCGATCATTGCAGCGAGCTTGCCGTCACCTCCCCCCATGACTTCTTGGCCGAAGGCGATCGCCCCTCCCCAGCGAATCAGATCAAAAAGCCAAATGCCTAGCGCTGCGGCGATTATGCCATGACTAATGCTAACCAAGGCAGGCAGCCACCCCCCTGCAAGTAAGCCTTGCATGATCAGACCGGCAACCAGTCCCCACTGGGTGAGGGGATGGGGCAGCATCATTGTATCGAGATCAATGAATGCTAAGGCCAACAGCCAAGCGGTTAGTAGCCACATCTTTAGGGTTTGCCACTGCCAACCGCTGACGGCAAAGATGACCACAAATAGGAGGCCAACAAGCAGCTCAATCGCTGGATAGCGCCATGAAATTGGAGCATGGCAATAGCGACACTGCCCCCGCAACAGCAACCAACCTAGGATCGGTATATTGTCGTAGGCTCGCAGGGATGTCAGACAGGCAGGACAGCGGGAGGGCGGATACAGTAGCGATCGCCCGTTGGGAATCCGGTAAATCACTACATTCAGAAAACTGCCCACGGCAGTCCCCAACAAAAAGATGAGGCTGTAACTACTGAGGGTAAAGAGCGTAAGAGCAGTTATAGGCTGGCCACTTCTGGTAAGTGATGGTAAGGAATAAAGCACTCTTGGGGGAGAAGCACGGGTTGGGAAGTAAAGACAACATGACCACGGAGGGTTTGCCGATTTACCGCTACACCCGCAGGGGAGGGACTCACCCCATGTACTTGCTGATAGAGATTATAAATGGATTGGGCGGCAGCTAATAAAGGCGTATCTAGGGTCTCAATGGGCGGCAGAACTTGCATTTGCCCCACTCCTCGGCAATCGAACGATAGATGAAGTATTGTTGCTGGTTTTGAACCATTCATCAGTTCTGTGGAAGCTGGCAACCTATGCAAAAGCCATCCAGTGGGTGGGACAGTAATTTGCCTGATCCTTGATCATCCCTGTTTCCTTGAACCCCTTACCAGATGTCTCTGGCTATGTTAGAGTTAACTTAATTGAGAATAACTATTAATAGAGACTGACAAATATGACACTTGCTGTAGTAGCTTCGCCTCAAGTTAGTGTTGAAGGCACGGTGCAAGAGGTGATCTATAAAAAGGCGCTTCCTAAAGTTATTGTCTTGGAAACAGCCGGGCGACTCCTGTGGATTAAGCTGAAAAAGTCATTGCGTCAGGAACTTCATCCCTATCCTAGGGTGGGCGATCGCCTCCGTATCTATGGCGATCGTTGTTGTAAGGGCTCTGATACAGCGTACTACTGTAAGGCGCATCATTTAGAATTTTTAGCAGTTAGCCAACCGCCAGTGTCTGTGGCTGCCCGCCCCTGCAAAGTACTTGTTTGCCAGAAGTCCTCCTGTTGTCGGCGCGGGGCAAAACAACTGTGGCAAGAATTGCAGCAGGAGGCGATCGCTCAAGAGTTACCGATATGTTTAAAAGCTACCGGTTGCCTTGGCGAGTGTAAACGAGGCCCTGCGGTTGTGGTTCTGCCACTGAAAAAACGAGTAACCCATGCTAACGCCGAGCAGATCAAAGCATTGGTGCAGCAGCAGGCAACCTTGGACGGCTAGGGAGAATCAACCAGCATCAGTTCCTTTTGGCACTCCTCAAGAAGTACCTAACAGCTAAGCGACAGACGGTACGGTCAGGGCAGCCTTAGACTCCTCCCCCCTCAGTTCTGGGAGTTTGTCAATAGAATGGCGGTAACCCTTGCTTATTACTGAGGTTATTGTGTTACTCAAACGGTTTCTACTACTGGGGGTTCCCCTAGCTCTAACAGCAGCTTGCACGTCCCATCCTGCTGCGGAGGTGAGGGCAGACTCAGCACCTACTACACCTCTAGAGGCTGGGTCTGACGCAGCATCCGTCACCATTAAGTCGGGTAATTTTATGTCTGGCGAGCATCCGACCTCTGGGATAGCCAAAATTTTTAACAACTCTGGTCAGTTAGTCCTAGAACTCGACCAAAGCTTTGAAACCTCTCCTATGGGGCCTGATCTAGTAGTTGTCCTGCACCGTTCTGAGAACGTTCTGGGTTCAACAACTCCCCCAGCGTTCCCGCTGCGAGAAGGAGATTATGTCATTTTGGCAGAGCTGCAATCGTTTAGTGGGGATCAACGGTATGACATTCCAGCCACTGTCAACTTAGATGAGTACCGCTCAGTCGCCATTTGGTGTCGGCGATTTAATGCCACCTTTGGGGCTGCGGCACTTCAGTAGCAGCTATCACTGGCCTCAGAAAGCATGTAGGTTTTGGCTCAGCCCTGTTTCCTTGGCGAAAAACCGAGGGTATAGAACATTAATTGTGGACTTGATCGATGGCCGAAGTTTAAGTGTCCCCTGATGTTGGTATCCCCGTTTGCTGCACGCCTCTGAGGAGGAACGGCAAAACTGGCAACTCTTAGGGGATGGTTACGCGATTGAGTGAGCCGATGTGGACGAAGGGCAGGTACAGCTTATTGAGCCAATATAGGACATCGAGCACCGAGGAATAGGAACAGCAGGCTATGCTGACGTATTCTCTAGGTTTAAGGTAAAGGAGCGTGGTGGCCTATTTCATAGCTGACGTTGATTCTGTTTGCCTTAAAGCCTATCTTAGGTGCCAATCTCCTCCCTCAGTTGCCATTCCCAAACCGTACCATCTTCAGGGTGTTTAAGAGTTTCAACGTGCTGGAATCCAAGCTTCTCAAGCACTCTATGGGAGGCATTACGCTCCGGAAGTGTCTGTGCCGAGACCACAATAGATGGCCTATGATGGCGCGCAATTGCTACGAGCGCGGCAGCCATCTCGGAAGCAACGCCCCGGTTCTCAAAGTCCGGAAATGTGAAATAGGCAATTTCAATGCATCCATCGTGAGGGGGTGATTTGAAGCCACATGTGCCAACCGGTATCCCGTTTGCTAACGCAAGATAGCCGATCCACGGCTCTTCGAATCCGACCATCGTATAGAGATCAGCAGTTGCCCGGAATACTTCCTGCGTCACTTCAGGCAGGAAGCCTGTATAGCCACGTGGGGAACCGTTACGCTCAATTGGAATGAGAGACAATTTCATTTTCATTGTCTTGGGTACCTAACGGATTAAATCAGCAGTTGCTGGACTTCTCCCAATGGTAGGGAAACATTCTGCCTAATCGTATCAAGGAACACCCTTTGTCATACGAAAATTGCATACAGTAAAAGCTCACGATTAGCCTAAATAAGGCTCATCCTTTAAGGAGAACACGATAGCAACTATGCGACTCGATCAGTTGCAGTCTTTTTTGGCGGTTGCTGAAACTGGTAGCTTTCAGGCTGCGGCTCAGCGGTGTGGGGTCAGCCAACCCACCATTAGTCGGCAAATTCAAGCCCTAGAAGATAACTTAGGCATTCAGCTTCTCCATCGGTCTAGCCGAGCCAAGTTGACGGTGGCGGGGGATCTGTTTCTTCGGCGTGCCTACAGGATTTGGCAGGAATGGCAGGCAGCCAGTGCTGAACTGAAGGCGATGCAGCACGGTCAGCAACATGAACTGTGTATTGCGGCTATTCACTCTATCTGTCGCCACTTTTTACCTACCTTGTTGCCAACGTTTCATCAGAGCTTTCCGCAGATGCAATTGCGGGTGACTGCCCTAGGGAGCGATCGCGCCGTCAAGGTATTTCAGGATGGCTTGGTAGATTTGATCATTGTGATGGGCGATCGCCATCTCTTTAAGCAGTCGGAATGGGTGATTGAACCCCTCTACAGTGAACCTGTCGAGGTACTCATGGCGGCGCAGCATCCCCTCGCCTGTCACCCTACACTGACTTGGGAGACCCTAGCCCAGTATCCCCACGTCGTCTTTAAGGATGGGTATGGGATGCGCCGCTTAGTGGCAGAGGAGTTTGCCCGCCGCAATCTCCCTTGGCAACCAGCCCTAGAGCTAAATACCCCCGATGCCTTTATTGCTGTCATTCGCGAAAGTGACATGTTGGCACTATTGCCCCAATCGGCGCTAAAAGATGCCGTGAATGATGATACCTTGGTGATTCGTCACCTTGATGCTAAAGTGGCACCGCCCGACCGTCAAGTTTTGGCCATTACCACGCGCGATCGCCTGAACTTGCCTCCCATGGCCCAGTTGTTAACCCTCATTCGCCAGCAGGCTGCCCATGAGTCGCGTCTTTCGTAATCTGCTGAAAAAAGTCGGCAGTGGTGCCCATACCCACCAAGATTTGACCCGCGCTGAGGCGGCCATGGCGCTGAAACTGATGCTCGAGCAAACAGCAACCCCAGCGCAGATTGGTGCTTTTCTAATTGCCCATCGCATTAAGCGCCCCACCGCTGCCGAAATGGCCGGGATGCTAGATACCTACCAAGAGTTAGGCCCCAAGGTGGCTGCTATTGAGAGTGCCTCACCAGTGATGATCCTGAGCCAGCCCTACGATGGGCGCGATCGCACCTTTCCCTTGAGTCCCTTAACCGCTCTTGTCTTAGCGAGTGCTGGCATTCCGGTGCTACAGCATGGAGGCGATCGTATGCCTACCAAGGAAGGCGTTCCCCTGATTGATCTTTGGCGCGCCCTAGGAGTGGACTGGTCACGGGTGCCCCTTGAGCAGGTGTCAATCTGTTTGGCAAAAGCCCATCTGGGGTTTGTTTACTTACCGCGTCACTTCCCTGCGGCTCAGGGACTTGTGCCCTACCGCGAGCAAATTGGCAAACGCCCACCCATTGCCACCCTTGAGTTAATCTGGAATCCTTACCAAGGGGCAAGCCATCTGGTGGCTGGCTTTGTCCATCCCCCCACCGAAACTATCATCCGCGATGCCCTATATCTCCACGGGGTTCAAGAATTTACGACCGTTAAAGGGCTGGAGGGAAGTTGTGACTTACCCCGGGAGCGCACCGCGATTATTGGCTTAGGACGGCACCAGCCCGAGCCGTGGCAGCGATTACGCCTCCATCCCCAAGACTACGGAATGAATAGCAGCAATATACCTTGGACGACTCTCAGCGAGGCAGGTGAGGCCATGCAGCAGGTATTAACAGGTGAGCCACACCCCTTAACTGCTTCAGTCCTTTGGAATAGCGGGTTTTATCTGTGGCAAGGGGGAAAGGCAGCAACCTTAACAGAGGGGATGGCGCTCAGCCAAGACCTGCTGTGTAGTGGTACCGTTCGCCAGCACTGTCAACGACTGCAAGCTGTCGTAGAACAACTTTGATGTTGCTGTTCAGAAGAGAACATCGTCTGTCACAGGTGATGAGACGATAAGCACTTACACCGATCTCGCCCCTCGTCAGCCAAGCAAGCCAGCGTCTCTTCAGGATTTCTAGGCCTGCCCTTTAGGAATGAGGCGGGATTCAGGTCAGGGTGGCAGCCTCTAATTCAACGCCTTCTAGCAGATCATTCACGGGGAAGCGATCCAGCAGGTAACGAGCCTGTTGGGCGCTTTGGCGAAGCTGTGGGCTAGTGTGGGGGGCGTGGGGAATCTGGGAGAGAAAATCTAAGGTTCGCCGCAGTAGGCGGACAATATCGCCTGCGTCAAGGTTGGTTTGGGCACAGAGTTCGTTCCAAGGCGTTCCCAGTGCCCAGTGTTCCACCAAGCCAATTAAGTCCCACTCGTACCAGAGGGGGAAGATAATGTGTCGCCGCCGCTGAATTTGAAACAGCCGCCGTCGTATGGGGCTAAGGGCGGCTAAGCGCTCCTCCACCTCGCTAGCGATGGGATAATTACACCAACTATCAGAACGCGGTGTTTCTGTGACTAGGGCGGCTACGGCTGCCGCAAGAAGATGGGGGGGCAAATCCTCCAGTTCACCGGAGGCTAAGGCAAGGGCTAGCCAGAGTTCGTTTTCCCCCCGTAGGGCAGCAGCCATTTCGCCGAGGGGGGTGGGGGTTAATTCGTTGAGACCGCCAAAGTCTTGCAAGGCGCCCACTAGGGCGAGGAACTGATCCCAATGGCGTTGGGCTTGCAAATTGAGTTTTTGCTGGCGATCGCTCAGTTCTGTCAGGAGGCGTTCTTCGCGACGCACCAGACGTAACAGGCTGTTTACATTCTGGGGAAAACTGGCTTGCAGTTGATGCAGTTTGGCCTGTAAATCTGCGATTTTGGCCGCTTGGGCAGCCACCTGGGGTGCAGGCAGCACGGGGGGCAACTCGGGAACAGTCGTTAGCCACTGTTCGGTGTTAGGGGCTGGGCAGCTATGGCCGAGGCGCAGCGTTAAGGTTTCTGGCAATGGCGGCAGGGTGGACAAGGGGGGGCGATCGGGGTAGATCCCTAAAATATGCTCAACGGCAACCACATAAAAGCGACCATCGGCGGCAAGGCATACCCAGTGCGGCAACTGACCAGMCCCCGCCACTTGATGGCATAGCACGGCGGGKAGGGGGGGCTGCTCCGCTACGGTGGGTTTGAGGTGCACCCAAGTTCCTAAGGGAACGGCCATCAGCAGGGGCAGCAGTTCGTAGCTGCGTTCCTGCTCTGCCTGCTGCTGAAAAATTTTTAGGAGGCGCTGGTCTTGGTGGAGCCGCTCCCGTAGTTTTTGATAGGTGGCCAGTTGGCTGCGATCGATGGTTACAAGTCGCTGCTGAATGGTCTTTAGTTCGGCCTCTAGGGTGGCGATCGCCTGCCGCTGCGGCGTGAGGTGCAACGTCGCTAGGTACTGGCCAAAACTGCGCTCCACCAGTTCTTTGGCTTCTGCAAGGGTATGGCGCTGGAGTAGGTTCAAGACCATCCCATAGCTAGGGGTAAACTGGCTAATCAGTGGATCCGGGGCGGCAGTGGCCAAAAATGCGGCTTCGTTGGCCCCTTCAAAGGGGGTTTGCAAGGTCACCACGTGGCCAATGGTATCCATCCCACGCCGTCCGGCTCGTCCAGCCATCTGCAAAAATTCCGAGGCCGTCAGGAGGCGATGGCCACTGTCGGTCCGCTTCGATAGGGTGGAAATGATGGTGGTGCGTGCTGGCATGTTGATCCCCGCCGCTAGGGTTTCTGTGGCAAAGACCAATTTAATCAGTCCCTCCTGAAAGAGGGTTTCCACAAAGGTTTTCACTACGGGCAGTACGCCTGCATGGTGTGCGGCAATACCTTGGTACAGCGGTGCAATGATTTCAGGGGTTACAATTTCTTGGTGCTGCGCCAAAAACTGATCGACTCGTGCTGCCAAGGTTGCCTTTTCTGACTCGGTGAGCAAATTCATCCCTTGGACGTCTTGCACGGCTTGATCGCAGCCCCGGCGACTGAAAATAAAGTAAATGGCTGGCAGCATGTCGCGCTGTTGCAGTTGGCTGACGACATAGCGGATACTCAGGAACTCTCGCTTGCCCCCGCGCCGCCGCGTCTCGCTGTGACCGTGCAGCTTGGGGTTCAGGCGCTTGCGCTGACCATCGAGAAGCGGTACCAACCCCTTGCCATTGCAAAAGTAAAAGTGCAGCGGAATCGGTCGCCAGTCAGAGTAGATCAGCTCCGCCTCGCCATGCACTGTTTTAATCCAGTCAGTGAGTTGGGCACCGTTGGCAATGGTGGCGGAGAGGGCGACGAGTTGAATTTCTGGCGGGCAGTAAATGATGGATTCCTCCCAAACGGTGCCCCGCTGGCGATCGTTCATGTAGTGGCACTCATCCAGCACGACCACTTCTACCCCCGCAAGGGAAGTACCTACTTCACCAATGGAGGTGCCGTAGAGCATGTTGCGGAAAATTTCCGTGGTCATCACCAAAATAGGCGCATCGCGATTAATGGAGACATCGCCCGTGAGCAACCCCACCTGCTCGCTGCCAAACTGCTGCTGAAAGTCCCGTAACTTTTGGTTAGAGAGGGCTTTGAGGGGGGTGGTGTAAAACACCCGCTGCTGTCGGCTCAGGGCACGGTGAATCGCGTACTCCCCAATGAGGGTTTTACCCGATCCTGTGGGGGCACACACCACCACCGATCGCCCCGCCTCTAGGGCAGCGATGGCCGCTTCCTGAAAGGCATCCAAGGAAAACGGCAGTTGGGCAAGGAAGTCGGCTAGGGCTGGCGATCGCTCGCTCATGGGGTTGGGGTTGGCTCCTGCACAAGAACTTCACCTTGCAGTAACCGTGCTGCGGCATCCAGCAACTGCTCTTCAAGGTAGGGCTTGGTGAAATAGCCCTTGGCTCCCAGTTGCGCTGCCATCTTGCGGTGACGATCCGCCCCCCGGGAGGTGAGCATGGCAATGGGCAGTTGACTAAGCTTGGGATCTTTTTGAATCCGCGACAACAGCTCTAGGCCGTCCATCCGCGGCATCTCAATGTCACAGAAGACCAGATCGCAGGGCAGACCGGAGCGCAGTTTTTCCCACGCATCTTGGCCATCACGAGCTTGCTCCACCCGATAGCCCGCACGGGTAAAGGTCATGGATAGCAGTTCCCGTACCGTAATGGAGTCGTCAATAATCAACACCAAGGGTTCAGCGGCCACTTCGGTTGGCTCTAGCACGCCAATGGTGCGATCGTGACCAAAGGAACTGCGCCATTCACGATCCATGCGCTCTAAGGATAGGTCAATAATTTCCAGAATGTCGGCGATCGCCATCGCGCGGCCATCCCCCTGTACGGTCACCCCAGCAATGCCAACGGGTTTGGGCACAGGCCCCGACAACTGCTTGATCACAATTTCCTGTTCCCCAATCACCTGATCGACTTTGATCGCCACCAGATCATCACCGCTGCGGAGCACCACCACAGAGACCATGCCATCATCTTGGTTGCTGCCGCCATAGACGTTACTGCGGCTAATGTTTCGGCTGTAGGTGAGTAAATCACTCAGGTTGCGCAGGGGAAGTTGGCGATCGTGCCACGGCAACACCTGCTTGCCCTCCTCAAGGGTGTGGATGCGCTCCTGGGGAATATCCAGCATATCCTCGACCCCATCGATCGGAAAGGCAATGCGGCAGTGGTTGTCAATGCAGCAGAGCGCCTTGGTAATACTTAGGGTCAGGGGCAAGCGAATGGTAAAGGTCGTGCCCTTGCCCACCGTTGAATCGGTATTAATGGTGCCGCGAATATCCTCTAGGTTTTTGCGCACCACGTCCATGCCGACCCCTCGACCCGCAAGGGAGTCGGCTTGGTCTTGGGTACTAAATCCTGACCGGAATAAAAAGGCATAGACCTCTTGCCGAGATAAATTGGGGGCATCCGCAGGGTTGAGCAACCCTTTCTCAATAGCTTTCTGTTTAACCCGAGCCGGATCAATGCCGCTGCCATCATCGCTAACGGAAATAATGGCCTGACTGCCTTGGTAAAAGGCACGGACACGAATCAGTCCTTTTTCTGGTTTACCCAATTGTTTGCGAACCTCTGGCAGCTCAATGCCGTGATAGATGGCATTGTTAATAAGGTGGGTCATCGGGTCAAAAAGTTTTTCAAGAATCCCCTTATCAATGAGGGTGTCTTCGCCTTCCACCTTCAGTTCCACCTGTTTGCCAATGGTGCTAGCGACGCGCCGCACGGCCGCGGGCAAGCGGGAAGACATTTCACGGAAGGGCACCATTCGCGAGCGACTTAGCCCTTCTTGGACTTGGGTGGTCACTTGGCGAAACTGCCGTGCCACTTGCTCCACTTCGTCCACAACGTACTGGATATCGTCTGCGGCCTCCCGTACCCGCACAATCCGCTCAATGACTTCTTGAGATAGGGTGTGGAAGCCAGTAAAGCGATCCATTTCTAGGGCATCAAACTCAACCCCGGTCGCGTGGGCGCGATCCTTTTGGCCATGACCATTCGTCACTCGCGCTGTTGTAATGCCCAACAGAGAACTTTCAAGGAGCGATCGCTCGTAGAGGTCCTGCATCTGTTGGCTGACATCCCCTAACTGCTGCACCTGATAGAGCAAGTTATCTAAAAATTGCCGGAGTCGCTCTTGGCTATCTTCGAGGCTGTTACGATTGACCACCAACTCCCCAACCAAGTTACTTAAGCTATCGAGATGGCGCACGGGAACTCGCATGGTTTGCTCCACAAGGCTGCCCCCCTTGGCTGCTTCCCGTCGTCGTGGGGCGGTAGGTTTGGTCGGCGTACCGATAATACCTTCTAACTCTGCAAAGTCACTATCGGTGGCTGGACTGGCAGAACTCGGCGCCACCTCTGGAGCGCTAGGAGCACCGAGCATCTGTTCGAGATCCTCAAACACAGGGGCAGCAGCAGTAGCAGCAGATTGATCAACAAGTAACTGTTCCGGATCAGCAACAGCACTTGCCTCATGCGGTGTGGTCTGAAGGCTCTCGTTAATTAAGTTTTCTAAGTCTTCAAGGGCATCTAGGGAGTGACTGGTATCCGCCTCTGGCTGCTCTGACGTATCTGGCGTATCTGGAATTAAGGCTTCAGGGGGATTTACGGGTGCAGTGGTATCTGTTGGAATCTCTGGGGCAGCAGGTGTCTCAGCCTCTAACCATAGATCCTCAAGGGGGGGAGAGGCGACAAATTCCGCCAACACATCTGCCGCCGTATTTTCAACCACAAGGTTATCGAGGGCATCCGTCAGGCCCGGAACATCTCCTAAAAAGGCAGCGACATCAGAGAATGTATCGGCAGACAGGGGCTCACTCTCTGGCAATTCGAGATCGGCGAGAGGCGCCTCGGTACGCACCCCTTCATCCGCTGCCAGAGCATCGGCAATGGCAGCATCCGCTGGATAACTCACTGCGGTGTCACTGAACCCCTCTAAGAAGGAAGCGATATCGACTTCCTCGTGTTCCTCGCTAGGGGAGTCGGCGATCGCCGATGCAGTCTCATCCAGCAGCAGGGCATCAATGTCATCGGTGATAGTATCAGCCGGTTTGTCGTCCAAGAAGTTATCAATATCCGTCAGGAGTTGATCAATGCTCAGGTCTTCAGTACTGGCCTCAGCGGAGTCACTAGTCACCGTCAAGAAGTCGGAAATGTCTTCATCAATAAATTCATCACTCTTTAGACCCGCCAGTTGCTCATCTAGGGTATCATCGCCCCATTGTTCCCCCAAATCCCCAGCTAGGCTAAAGATGTCACTCAGTTCTTCGAGATCGGTCTGGCTATCGTCACCAAATACGGTGACCCCATCAGGCACATCGGTGATGAGATCAGCCTCCTCGACGGCGATCGCCTCGGCCACTGGTGCAACCTCCTCAACAGCAGCCTGCTCTAAGGGCGCAGAGAGATCCTGAATCGGCTCTAGCTCTGCCGCAGGCACAGGAGCGGGCTGAAGATCCAACAAGGCCTGACTAGCAGCAATGACACAACCTTGGCCGCTCAGCACCCGATCCCGCGCCGCCATAATCTCTTTGATCACCACTGGGGCAAGGACAGTGAGCGGTTGGCTATCATTACTAACAACCTGTTGGGCGATCGCCAACAGATCCACCCACTTCGGCAGCGCAAAGGTTTCCCCTAACTGACCCAAATTGGAACATGCCTCCACCAACTGCTGGCGAACCGCCGGTGAATCTGGCTGCTTAAAGAGTTGCAGCATCGCCCGCAGGCGTTCAGGCACATCCGTCTGAAAGACAAAAGTATAGCTAGGATCAACAGGGGGGGGCGGCGGCGTCTCTACAACGCCAGTAGCCACCGGTTCTGCTGGGGTAGCACCACCTTGAGTTAAGGCATTCAGGTGATCGTGAAGTTGCTTAAAAACAGGTTCAACTCTTGACAGGGTTGCGGTTGCCGTTTCCTCAGTCAAACCAAAGGGGCCTTGGAGTTCATCCAGAAGTTCCCGTAGCGCATCCACTCCCTGCAAAAACAGGTTTTCCAGCGTGCTATCTACGGTAATAGGATGCTCCCGCAGTACCTTGAAGTAGTCTTCTAGCTTGTGGGCGGTGTGCTGAATACTGTGCAGCCCCAGCATTGCTGCACCACCCTTGACAGAGTGGGCAGCCCGAAACATTTCACTCATCGCTTCGGGATCGTTTACCACCTGTTGCAGATTCATCAAGCTTTCTTCAATGGTGGTCAGGTGTTCCTGAGCCTCTTCAATGAAATAGCCGAGAATGCGCTTTTGTTGATCGCTTTGCATAGCCCCTCCCGGATTGCTTAGGCTTGGTCTTCAGTATTTTCAACGCGGAACCGTTCCACAGATGTTTGCAGGTTACGAGCCACGATCACCAGTCCCTGTAATGAGTCTGACACGCGCTGCGCTTCCTGGGAGGTAGCTTGGGCGGTCAACTCAATTGACTGCATCACCTGAGCCATGGAGCGGGCAGACTCCGTTTGCTCAACCGTAGAATTAGTAATCGAGCGCACCAGCGCATCAATCTGTGACGACACTTGAATAATGTCCTCAAGAGAGTGTTTGGCCTGCTCTGCCCGCTTCGTCCCCTCAATCACCTGTTGCGTTCCCTCTTCCATAGCGGTCATGACTGCGCCGGTTTCACTTTGAATTTGCAGCACGATCTGTTCGATCTCCTTCGAGGCCTTAGCGGCACGATCTGCCAGTTGTCGCACCTCATCGGCCACCACCGCAAAGCCACGACCCGATTCACCCGCTCGCGCTGCCTCAATACTAGCGTTCAGTGCCAAGAGGTTTGTCCGGTTGGCAATGGAGGAAATCACACCAACAATCTTGGCAATTTCTTGGGAGGACTCGGCTAAGCGCTTGACCTTGCGAGTTGTTTCCGCCACCGTTTCCCGAATTTGCAAAATCCCCGCCACGGTACGCTCCACCGCTTCACCGCCGCGCAGAGCCGTTTCAGAGGCATTACGAGCCACGGCATTGGCTTCTTGGGCGCTTTCGGCAACCCGCTGAATTGCGTTGGTCATCATCTGCACAGAGTTGAGGGTCACTGCCAACTCCTCTGCTTGCCGCAGGGCATCTGCCGAGAGGCTACGGGCAAACGTTTCGCTTTCTGCCGCACCGCGACTCACCTGCTGCGCCGCCACTTTCACCTGTTGCACAATGGTGCGCAGGTTGTGGATGGTCAGGTTAAAGGAGTCTGCGACCGCCCCCAACACATCGGCGGTCACCTCCGCTTGTACCGTCAAGTCGCCACGGGCAGCACCCTCCACATCGTCGAGGAGCCGAATCACTTGCCGTTGCAGATCATCCCGCTGACGTTCGTTCTCTTCAGCCTTTTTCTGGGCATCTGACGTGATTTGCCGAATGCTTTCGGTCATTTGGTTGAAGCTCTGAGCTAAAACCCCTAGCTCATCGTTGCCAGTGACGGGAACCTGTGCAGTCATGTCCCCAGCAATCACGGCATTACACTGGGCCTGTAGGTCGGTACAGAAGCGTTTGACCCGACTGACACTCCGCTGCCCTAAGGCGTAGGCCGCTAAGCCTGCGGTTAAGCCAGCGGCGGTGCCCCCCACGACGGGAACCGGAACTGGGGCACTAAAGCCTAATCCCACGGCACCTGCAGCCAAGGCTGATAATACCCCTGTAGCTACCGCAGAGGTGAGGTTCTGCTGCGTGAAGGAACCCCCAGCGGTTGTCGCAGGCGAAGGGGAGGTGACCGCTGCGGCTGGCACGGATCGCGGTGTAGCCACAGAACGGCTGGGCGGAGGTGCAGTTTGCTGCGCAAAGGTTGAAAGGTCATGGGCACTGTCGTGGCTGCTGCCTTGGCTGGTGGGGGCGGCTGGCTGGTTCGGCTCAAGGCTAAACTCAGCCAAATCCGCTAAGTTGTCTTGGCTGAGGTCAAATTCCTCGGGTAAAACAGCAAAGGTTTCGGTGCCCAAGTCGGTTTGTGGCTCAGGGCTACTGCCGGCAGAATGCATCTGGAGTTTAGGGTTGGCGATCGTCATTTCATCGTCAAAGCCTAACTCGGGGGTGGCAGCGTTATCAGCACCAAAGTCGTCAAGGTCAAAATCCCCAAGGTCAAAATCGGGAATGACTTCTAAGGAGTCGTCCGCAGTGGGCGCTACGCCAGTGAAGGTGTTGGGATCAAAGCTGCTCTGCTGGGAAATGGCAATGGTTTCGTCTCCCATCGCCCCTTCTTCGGAGGGGATGGGCGGCATACTCGCCATAGCAATGGTTTCATCCTCCTCTAACTCAGCCAGTGCGGCTCCTTCTTCTGCCCCAACGGGAAAGAGGGGATCGGCAGACTCAGCCGTTGGCAACTGCGCCATGGCAATGGTTTGATCGTCGCTAGTGTCAAACAGGGCAGGATCAAAGTCTGTGGTGGGAAGCGGCTCAGCCACCATATCCGCCAAACCAGAATCAATAAAGCCACCAAAGAGGTCATCCTCCTCGTCACTAGGACTGCTGGGAGGGGTAGCCGCAGGCTCTGGAAGTAGATCAACCTCAGGCTCACTGCTCAACAACTCGCTAATGGCGGCGGCAGAGGTTTCCTCTTCTAGGGGTGCGGGAGCAGCCAATTCCTCGGCAAAACTGGGGAAGAGGGCATCATCTGCTGCGGCGGGTGCAGAGATGTCAGGAGATGGTGATGGCTGGGCGAACGGGTCGCTCAACAGGGGAGTATCCGCAGTTGCAGCGAAATCAAATAACGGATCACTCGCTTCAGCAGCCGGTTCGTTTGCCGCAGGCGCATCGCTGCCAAAGGGGGAGTTACCCATCAGCATTGTCACGTCATCGTCGTCAACGGCTGCGGCTCCCATCGGTTGAACTGACTCCCCCATGGGAATTTCCGGAATATTTTCCCCAAGGCCAAAGTCATCGAGGGTGGCACTAGGTTGGGGCTCTGTTAGCGGTGGTAACCCAAAGGGATCGTCTGTACTGTTGAGGGTGGCATCTTCATCAAAGGGATTAAAGGACGGCATTTCAGCCGTCATTGGGTACTCGCTCTCAATGCCAGAAATATCTGGATCATCGAAGGGACTACTATCCCCCGCGCCGAAATCATTAAAGCTCTCTAGGCTCATCTCTTCAAGGCGGATGTTCTCATCAGCAGGGACATCAGCGGTTGCGCCCTGAAGAGTTGTGTGCTCGCCTTGGAGTATGGTGTGATCCCCTTGGAAGGTTGTCGCGGAGGAATCCTCGCTCCAGTCATGGCCACCATTGGTAGGCTCAACGGTAATAAACTCTTGAATTTTGGCAATACTCTCGTTGGCAAGGGTAATTAGATCGGGATCACTGGTGTGGCTAAGAACTGCTTGGTACTGGGCATGGGCTTCTTTGTACTGTTGTTGGCAGCAGTAAATATGTCCCCGCAGCAGCCGCAAATTGGGGTCGTCCGGTCGGGTGCCCACCAAATCGTCGGTAATCCTTGCGGCTTCGTCGTAGTGACCTTGGACGTAAGCGGCAACGGCTTTTTGATACTCTTGGGTGTGATGGGTGCTGCTGGATGCCATGGGCGTACTCCCAAAATGGACGGTAAGGGGGGAACTGGCGGAATAAGTTATGCTAGATATTTACAAAGTATGCGCCAAACCTCGGCAAAGGTGATATTGAGGTGTTAATTTTCCTGAACTGACTCCTTACTAGGGGGTCTAAATGCCCCAGCGGGCACTGCGCAGGATGGCGAGGGGGTCAAGCAGTTTTAAGACCTGTGGCTGCTCGCCGTCTAGGAGCCACTCCCCACGAATAAAAGGTGCCATTTTATCACTCAGGTTGGTGGCGGGCTTGATCTGATCGCTGTTGAGCCATTCCATGCCTTTGATCTGATGCACGGCCAAGCCCACCATGAGTTCGTCCTCTTCAATAGCAATGATGGATAACTCTGGACGATCGGTATTGAGGGGGGTCTCGTCTCCTAGGAATTGGCCAGTGTCGGCAACCCAGATGACCTGTCCACGGAGGTTGAGAATGCCCAGCAGCAATGGCGATGTGTTGGGAACTGGTGTGATGCGATCAGGGCTGACGGCCACCACCTCCCGCACGCCAACAGCTGACAACGCTAAGGCGTCCCCTGAAGCAATGGTGAAGAGAATATGCAAGTCCCCTTCTGGAGTTTTCAGGGCATCCATGTTGCCGCTTTCAAGGGAGATACTCTCTGCCATCAGGTCTGAACTACTAAACATGGCGCCTAGCCTCGTAATAGTTGTTTGATGGTACCAATCAGTTCTTTGGGGTCGAAGGGTTTTGTGATATACGCATCAGCGCCTTGTTTCATGCCCCAGTAGCGATCAAACTCTTCGCCTTTAGAACTACAAATGACAACGGGAACCGTTTGAGTGCGCGGATCTGCCTTAATTTGGCGACAGACTTCATAGCCATTCATCCGTGGCATGACAATATCTAGAACCACAAGATCAGGGGTGAAGTTCTGGAGCTGTTCAATTGCTTCGACACCATCGCTGGCAATTGTGACTTCGAAGCCTGTCTTTGCTAGTAGCTCGCTAATCATCTCCCGCTGTGGGGGGCTATCTTCAACAACTAAGACTTTACTCATAGATGTTTAATGGATGTTTAATGAGGTTTGCTGCAAAGGGATTGTCTATATTCTAAGAAACGATCTCCATTGACGGTGTGGCAGGTTTTGCATAAGGCCTGCAACGACTTGCCCCCTAAGGGGRGGATTCTAGAACTGCTTTTTGTTCTAGCACGTCTGTGAGGGTTTCGTCTGCCACATCCCTGAGGGGTGAGGCTCCGCCAATATAGCGCTGGGTGATGGTCAGTAGTTCATTGGTGGTAAAGGGTTTGCTGAGGTAGTCGGTGGCTCCGGCAATTTTTGCCCGCAACCGATCTGGTAAGCCGACAAAGCTGGTGAGCATGATGATGGGGGTGTAGCGAAAGCGTGGGGTGTGGCGTAGTAGGGTACACAGTTCATAGCCATCTAGCTCGGGCATGGCAATGTCACAAAAGATGAGATCGGGGTTGAGTTGAAAAATGAGGCTTAGGGCGGTGAGGGGATGGGCGATCGCCGTGGCTTCATACCCCGCCTCCTGTAGGGTTGACTCTACTACTTGACGCACTGTGGCAGCATCGTCAACACACACAACCCGTGGCGATCGCCGCCATGCCAAGGGCGGAAACGGACGACTTTGGCTGTTGGTAGGAAGGGGACTGAGTTGCAGATAGCCTTGATGTAGGTAGGGCAAAAGGAGCTTACCCACGGTAATGACATCTCGCCCTAGGCGGCGACTGAGGCGGCGCACGCTTAAATGCTCTTGGATAAATGGCTCTAGCTGACGCAGACGTGGTTCTGGCAGGCTGGGTTTGACATTCGTCATCTCCAAGGGCTGGTCTAGGGAGCGCAGGTACGGGTGGAGTTTTTTCCATTCCCGCAGTTGTCCGAGACTATCGTTGATCAAGCTTGTTAAGGGTAAGCTATGCCATTGGGGGGTGAGGGGACTCGCACTACAGAACTTAAACCAGCCGCGATTCAAACTGACAATATCGAAGAGACTTTCACGCAGGAGCGATCGCCAAAGCATCTGAATTTGCGCAAGGGGACAGTGGGGAACTAACCACCAAAGGCATTCGTACTCCACCCAACTGGCACCTGAGGCGCTTTCAATGAGATCTTCGGTTGCAGGTAAGGGAATCCCCTGACCGTAGAGTAAGTCTTGCAGCCGCTCTAAGCTCTGACTATGGCGATCGGCGATATAGGCAAGGTGCCCATGGTTAAGAAACAACAGCCACGTTTGACCGCGCTCATCCTCAAGGTACAGTTCCCCTGTGCGTTGCGCCAAGGCAAGGGTTTGGCACAGGGTATAGATGTCAGTATCGTTGAGGCACCCTTCCATGGTTGTGGTGATGGCGATCGCCGGTAGCAGCTAGCGTTGCGTGTAGGACGACAGTAGCTGCACTAACTGTTTCACCAGTGCCTCTTGGTCACGGTTGATCTGCGGAAAGTCAAAGTCCTCGCGGATATGCACCTCAAAGCCCGGCACCACCTCCACCCGGTTCCACGTTTCCGGCCGGGGCGAACTAGGCGGCGGGACTTCGGTAGTGCGGCGGACAGCACTGGCGCGTATTGGCTCAGGATAGCGATGTTCAGTGCGATCCTGAACCTGTTGCAAAAAGGCAAGGGCAGGATTGATCGGGGGTGGATTCAGTTGCAGGTGAACCCCTTGCTCTAGTAGTGCCCGTAGCTCAGGGGTACTCATGCGATACACCAGCTTGTAAATGGCACCCGCAGTGTAGCCTTCCATCAAAAGACGGCGCACTACTAATAATTGCACTAGGTGGCGATAGCCGTAGCGGCCTTCACGACCAATGCGGGCTGGGCGATCAATCAGCTTGCAGGAGGTATAGTGACGCACAAGACGAGGATTGACTTCCTCTAAAACACGGTTCTTAGAGTCTTCTTGAGGCAAGTGCTGGGGCAGTAGCTCGTTGGCAATTTCCACCAACTCGTCTAATGACCATTGATCCTGAACGTGAATATATTCTTGAATTGTTGCCATGGTTGAATTAGCGCAGCCTTTTTTGAAGTTAAAAACCGAGAACAACAGGGATACTGATTGTTTCTGCAATGATTGCAACAGTGCGATGGTTTATCAGCGCAGATGATGCTATAGTACCGTGTTTTTTTGATTCTATATCATTTTGGGTCTAACTTGGTCTTATGTTGAGCTTGATGACTAACGCAAGGAAGCAGTTTACAGCACAGCAATATTACAGTTTTTAACGCTAGGAATACCGTAGGGCTGTAAGACCAAAATAATTTATTTGATACTAGCACATGGGTCTAGCTGTCGGCAAAATTCTTAGCCAGTTATCCTAATTTTTAGGGTATCAAGCAATGTGTTGCAGCGTTGTTACAAAATTTGGGTAGGACACGGCAGCAGCACTCGCTTGGTGAATCCGACTCGACCCCTTTGCATTTAGTGCGGCGATCGCAAGGCTCATGGCCATCCGGTGATCCCCATAGCTCTCAAGGGCATTACCGTAGAGGGGCGTGCCGCCAGTAATGTCAAGACCATCGCTGATCTCTGTAACTGTTGCACCAAGATGTTGCAACTGAGTTGCAATTGCCGCGAGGCGATCGCTCTCTTTGACCCGCAGTTCCGCAGCATCCCGAATCTGGGTTGTGCCTGTAGCAAAGGCTGCAGCAACAGCAAGAATTGGAATTTCGTCAATTAAGCGCGGAATTAAAGCACCAGAAATCGTTGTCCCTTGGAGCTGAGTGGAGCGCACCCGCAGGTCGGCAACGGGTTCCCCTGTCGCCATGCGTTCGTTTTCTAGGGTAATATCAGCGCCCATGTTCCAGAGTGCGTCTAAAATGCCGGTGCGAGTCGGGTTCACCCCCACATTGGTCAACAGCAATTCTGAGCCAGGGGTAATCGAAGCCGCCACCAACCAAAACGCTGCCGAGCTGATATCCCCTGGGACAATCACGGTTTGGCCGCTTAACTGGCAAGGGCCTGTGAGTTCTACGGTGGCCTCTTCGGGTTCTACAGTAAGCTGGGCACCAAAGGCTTGCAGCATTCGCTCACTATGATCGCGAGAACGGTAGGGTTCTCGGAGAATCGTTGTTCCCTCAGTCGGCAGTGCCGCTAGCAAAATGGCTGATTTCACCTGTGCTGACGCAATGGGGCTAGTGTAGGTGATGGGTTTCAGCGCTTGCCCTAGGACGGCCAACGGGGCGCGGCGATGCCCATCTCGTCCCCAAATTTGGGCACCCATTTGGGTCAAGGGCTGTACGACTCGTCCCATCGGGCGCGATCGCAGGGATGCATCTCCTGTCAGCGTAAAGAAACGACCCGTTTGCGCAGCCAGTATGCCTAGCAAAAGCCGCATGGTTGTGCCAGAGTTGCCAGCATTCAGAACATCTAGAGGTTCTTTCAGGCGACCGCTTCCTATGCCCTCAACTGTTACCAAGTCTGAGTTGAGATCAGAAATGGTTGCCCCCAATTCCCGGAAACATGCCGCCGTGCTACAGGTATCGTCCCCTACTAATAGGCCTTGAATGTAGGTGGTTCCTGTTGCTAGCGCCCCTAGCATTAGTGCCCGGTGAGAGATGGATTTATCCCCCGGTACGTGAATGGTTCCCCGCAAGGGTTGGCCGTTGGGCTGAATCTGCCATGCATCATCGGAGGTAATTGTAATTGCAGCCATTGGCAAAAATTGCGAATCAACTTGCGTCTTTGATTCTCCCACGTCTGCTGCGGTTGATCACCTTCTGCGTGCAAGCCCTTCATGGAAGCCACATCACCCATCATTAGATTGTGCCACTTTGCCATGGATTGGCACAATTATACTAGGACACTTTGGCGCAAACCACCCCTGATAGGGTGATTGTTACAGAATTTACATTATTAAAAAAAACTATACTTAGTCCTGCATAAACTTTATTTTCCTTATTACTTTGAAGAGGGGCATTGATTTTATCTGCAAAAAATAAATTGTCGTGAAGCCGTTGTGAATTCAGGGTTTTTAATTAAAAATTTGCCAGAGAAATATCCCATTTATCCCCTTTTGTAGATAATTCGCTGTGGTGCATGGGTGGGAGTGGCTTGCGTCAAGGCTTGTCTTTTGCTGAGGGATTCGGTAAAGTCACCTAGAAGTTTCATTGTCTTGCAAAAACATCCTTTGCATATTCACTGCTTTGGGACAGTTTTAGGCATAGACTCAGTCAGCTACCTAGGTAGCAATCTGTTGGATTGTTGTGTTCTCAGCAAACCGATTTGTCGAATCACCAGGTATTTTGTGTGCGAGGAGGCTTACCTTGAACAACGATAGTCGTACCCCTGCTGTACTTCAGGATGCACTCGTTACCCCCTCGGTTAGGATTGGTCGGTCGCTGTGCTCAGTTTGTTCCTATCTGCCACTGCTCTCCCTTGGGACAGCAGCCGTTATCAGCCCTGCTCAGGCTCTTGATACCTCCACATTGCTCGGCGATCGCGCTGAAGTGCTTGGGTTGCCCTCCTTTTTCGCAAAATCTGTTGCCTTTAGCACAAACGCCGATGAATTTTCTACCTTTGGGCAGTCACCCGAGCGCATTGGTTTCGCTCAGGAGAGCGAGCCGCTTGCGGGAATTACCGAAGGGGCGTGGCAGCAAGCAGTTCTGCCACAGGCTAGGTTTTCCTCTCTCACGCCTGCCTCGAACCCCTTAACCCTGTCTAGTGCCGCACCTCTAGAACGCCTCAGCGGCACCTCAGAGCCGACCTTTAGGCTTGTGGATCGCCGTGCAAACACCGATAGCCTTGCGACCCTTGTGACCCGAGCAACCACTACAGTTGTGGCCTCACTGACCCTTGATGTGCCCTTGTCTGTGGGGGGGGCTCTGGAGCAGACGACAGCAGGTGTAGAGCCTGAAGCCATACCCCCACAACCAGATGTAGAACCCTCCTCTGGACGAGTGGCCTTTGCGCCCTCACAAGCCGCCAACTCGTCACAAATGAGGGTGACAGCCAATCCGGTTCCCTTTGGCCGGGCGGTTGATCGCCAACGGCGGATTGGCCCTTCTCTGGCGACTGTTCAGGCAACAACGGTTCCCGCAACCCCTGAAGTGCGGCCACAACCAACCATTGCTAATCGTTCCCAAACAACAACGGTCGCTCCTGTGGCACCGGTGCAACCCATCGCTCCCCCTGTGCCGGTACAAGTGGCGCGCTCAATTGTTACACCACCGCTACCTAGCAATCTTAATTTACCCCCCTTACCGGCCTCCGATCGCTTTTTGCCCAGCTTAACAACAAACTTCATTTGGCCTGCCCGTGGGGTATTGACATCTGGCTTTGGCCCTCGCTGGGGACGGATGCACCGTGGTATTGACATTGCTGCGCCGGTGGGTACTCCCATTTATGCCGCAGCCGCAGGGGTTGTGACCTATTCCCAGTGGAATTCTGGGGGGTATGGGAACCTAGTCGAAATTCGCCATAGTGATGGCACCTTGACTCTTTATGCCCACAATCATCGCAACTTGGTGCGCGTTGGTCAGTATGTTCAGCAGGGCGAGCAGGTTGCTGAAATGGGCAGTACTGGCCGCAGCACCGGTCCGCACGTTCATTTTGAAATTCATCCCCAAGGAGGCGGCGCGGTTGATCCGATGAGCTTTTTGCGGCGGGCACAAAGCTAGGAGCTAGCGGCGAGATTGTTTGCTCACCCACTTGCGGCTAAAGCGCAGTTCAACCCCCACTTGCTCTGCCCATTGTTGAAGCTGTTTGAGAAAGGCTTGGCGATCGCTCCTTTGGAGAACGGCCACCTGATCGGCGGCTTCTAGGGCGTAGGGATACCCCTGACCACTAATGAGTTCGCCGCACAACCAGCGGATCACACTATTTAGCAGTCCCGCTGTATAGATCCAAACCGGCAGCTCAAGGCGCACGGGGTATCCTTGGTGAGCCTTCAGGTAGCAAAAACCGATTTGGTGCGACCAAGTGCCGTAAGTACCCAAGATGGCAGCAGAACCATCCTCATCGCCGCGATCGCACACGAAAAATGGGGAGCGATCGCCCCATTGAGACAGCACGTCATTCAGCAAGTGGCAGTCAAAGATTTGGTTGGTTCTCCTAAGGTGGTGGGTATGGCACAGCAGGGTGACTAAATCCCGCGCCTGAGAATAGTCAATATACGCAACAAGAGGTACTTGCTGCTGCTCACTCTGCTGGAGAGTGTCGCAAATCCCTTGGACGTACTGCTGCTGCCACTGATGATCGTAGGATTCCGCAAAGGTAAGCACAAGAGAGCCATCAAAGAGAGCCAAGGTCTGGCGAGGAAGACTCCTCGTGGCAATTAACTGGCGCAGGGTTGCCAACTCTAACTGAAATCGCTTTAAGTGAATAAAACGCTCGCTAAAGCGGTGCGGTTGATCTTGATTGTAATGCTGCCGAGCCTGCCATAGCTCAGCAGGGGTAATTAGCTCAAGATGGATGTCTTTGCTATAGGGCTGATCAGGACAATGGGGATTAATAAACCAGCCCGCTTGAACCACCCCTACAGGGGTTGAAATCTCCTCGGTGGGTAAAATTTGCGATCCATCAACGGCGATCGTGGTTACCCCCTGCAGTTGCTCCTTTGCCCAAGATCGAGCCGCGTCGCGGTGAGGCCATGACATACCGAGGGGAATTCGCCACTCCTGTGGCCAAGGCTCCAAAGGACGGGCACCAGACCACTCAATCTCTTGCGGAATCGTGGTCAACAACTGCGCAGGGGATAGGGCTTGGGCATGATTCAAGGCTTGTTGATAGGCTCGCCAAACTTGGCTCAACTCGCTATCGTATTGCAAAAAGTCATTCTTTTTGGCGTTGAGCTGAGACACTAACTGTGCAGCAGGAAGAACCATAGGTTCGTCAAGACTGGTTGTATGAAGCGGACGATGGGACTCGAACCCACGACGTTCAGCTTGGGAAGCTGACATTCTACCACTGAATTACGTCCGCAATTTTACAATCTCTTATTTTAGCAGCAAACTAGGCACTACGGCGATGCTCCACGGTAATCACGGTATGCACATTGCCCCGCGGTGCAAAATCGCCCTTGATTTGCATGTACAGGGGGTCACAGGCTGCGACTAAGTCATCGAGAACTTGGTTCACTGCTTCTTCGTGGGAAATGTAGCGATCGCGGTAGCTGTTGATATAGAGCTTAATCGCCTTTAGCTCCACGACCTTTTCATGGGGGCTATAGCTAACGTAAAGAGTTGCAAAATCAGGATAGCCCGAAAAGGGACATTTACAGGTAAATTCAGGCAGCGTAATCTCAATTGTATAGTGCCGACCAGGGCGCGGGTTGGGAAAGGTAATCAGTTGACCTTCTTCAATAGCACGCTCACCATACTTCATTGCAGTCTCTTGCATTGATTAGCCCGAACATTCAGTATATTTATTTTACCGAAGAACGTATTTATTTTACCGAAGAACGCCGTAAAGCCCCTGCCTTTAGGCATGGGAAGGATGTCAAAGCACTCTGTTCATGCTGGGTTGCGGAACACCGTAAATGACTGGTAACCTGTATCCACAAGTAGGTGTTCAAACAAGCCTTCCTCTATCAGCTCATCAATAACTTGTTTCACAGGAGAATTATTGCGACCTTGGTCGTCGTACCAGCCATAATATAATAATCGTGCAAAATAAAATATCCCCTCGGACGTAAATACCAGGGTACATAGTTGAACACATCGGCCTTGCAGCCCTCATAACTATGATCACCGTCGATAAAAATCAGGTCAACTAACCCCTCAATCGTGACTTCATCCGAACGGGCATTAATGAACTGAACATAGTGCTTTAGGTTCGCCTCAGCAATCAAATCCTCTGCATCTGAATCGGCCAATTTCAATAATGCGGCTGGCGCGAATGCTCACTGCTAGGGAAAAGAGAGTCATACCTAAGCCCAGTTCCGACCCCCCCCGCAACCAAGGCTTTGCGCATCAAGCCAAAGAAATCACCAAAATAGCTGTCCATCCTCTGTTGATTCTGTCGAAGAGGCTCTGTTGGCATTAAGGACTCTGGACTAAAATTCATGGGGGCATTCCTACAAAAGGGTGTACGCTGCTAGTTTGCCATTCTCCTTGAGTGAGTTGCTAGACAAACCGGTTGAAGCCGCTTGGGGCTAGGCAAAAAACATCGGCCCTAACCAATATGTTCCATAAGTGTCCCTTCTAGTTGAGCACAAACAACCACCGTGCTTAACTAGGTAAAGAGTTTTTAACGATTTGCCCCTATGCCTTTCATTACGCTACCTTTTGTGCCTTCAATTGCTGATGTTGCTGCGGAAGCCCTGAATTTGGCAGAAGCTGGTCCTTTGATCCTTGCGGCGGTGCTCTTGAGCTTAGTGGTCATTTACGTTGCCAGTAAAGTGGGCGGTGAAATTTGCGCCCGCATTAACTTTCCACCCGTGTTGGGGGAACTGGTGGGAGGGGTTGTCGTTGGCATTTCGGTGCTGCATCTACTGGTATTTTCCGAAGGTGCCGTCACTGAACCGTCGGTATTGACCACATTTATTCAGCAAACAGCGGGGATGGATGGCACGGTGGCTTSGGTAGTAGCCAGTACCGCCAGTGAAGTGATCTCAGTGCTGTCAGAAATTGGCGTAATGATTTTGCTGTTTGAGATTGGCCTTGAATCGGATCTGCAGGGCTTGCTGAAGGTGGGGCCTCAGGCAGCGGTTGTGGCCATTGTGGGGGTGGTTGCCCCCTTTACTGCGGGTACCCTTGGCCTTGTCACGTTGTTTCATGTGGATCTAGTGCCAGCCATTTTTGCGGGTGCGGCACTGACCGCCACCAGTATTGGTATCACGGCAAAAGTCTTAGCAGAGATTCAACGGCTGACCTCCCGTGAAGGGCAAATCATTATTGGCGCAGCGGTGCTGGATGACATTCTTGGCATTATTGTGCTGGCAGTGGTGGCCAGTCTTGCCAAAACCGGCACCGTGGAAGTTAGCAACGTGATTTATCTGATCCTGAGTTCTGTGGTGTTTTTGGTGGGGTCGGTGGTGCTAGGGCGGCTGCTGAGTCCATTCTTTTTGGGGATGGTGGATCGGCTAACCACCCGCGGGAGCTTGCTGATTCCTTCCTTGATTTTTGCTTTTGTCTTGGGGTATGTAGCGGTAATTCTGCAACTGGAGGCAATTTTGGGGGCATTTACCGCTGGCTTGGTATTGGGAGAAACGGAAAAACGGCGGGAACTGGAGGRGCAAATTTTACCCATTGCCGATATGCTGGTGCCGGTGTTCTTTGTGTGTGTGGGAGCGCGCACGGATATTAGTGTCTTAAATCCCCTAGAGCCAGAAAATCGCGCTGGCTTGATTATTGCCTCATTTCTCGTAGTCGTCGCTATCCTTGGTAAGGTGGTAACGGGGGCAACCGTGTTTGGCCAGCCTGGGATCAATCGCTGGGCCATTGGGATTGGTATGGTTCCCCGGGGGGAAGTAGGGTTAATTTTTGCAGCGGTGGGTTCTGCCAGTGGTGTGCTCTCGAAATCCTTAGAAGCAGGCATTATTGTGATGGTGATTTTAACGACCTTCCTTGCGCCGCCGCTACTGCGATTGGTGTTTAAGCCTCAAGCAGAGGAGAACCTGCTGCCAGAGGGGGCAGGGGTTGCGGTTGAGTCACCGCCAGAAGGGTAGGCATGGAACCAATTGTAGTGATTGGCGGTGGCTTGGCAGGGACAGAGGCAGCATGGCAAATTGCCCGGGCAGGGTTGCCGGTGATCCTCTACGAGATGCGCCCCCACGTTCCCAGTCCTGCCCACCATACGGCAGAGCTAGGGGAATTGGTGTGTAGTAACTCCTTTGGTGCAAAGGCCAGCGATCGCGCCACGGGGTTATTACACCACGAATTACGCGCCCTTGGCTCCCTGATTATTGCTACAGCGGATCGCCATCCGGTGCCAGCAGGAGGAGCGCTAGCGGTGGATCGAGCCGAGTTTAGCCGTGAACTCACCCGCTGCCTTGAGACTCATCCGTTGGTGGAACTCCGACGCAGTGAGGTCTCGCGCCTCCCCGAAAGCGGCATTACAGTACTGGCCACAGGCCCGTTGACCAGTCCTTCCCTGAGTGCAGATTTGCAGCGGTTGACGGGGTTAGAGTATCTCAGTTTCTTTGACGCTGCTAGCCCCATTGTGGTGGGGGAGTCGATTAATCGCGAGATTGCATTTCTCGCCTCTCGCTACGATCGCGGCGAAGCAGCGTACCTGAACTGCCCCTTTACTGCAGACGAGTACCAGCGATTTTGGCAGGCGCTGTGTCAGGCGGAGCAGGCTCCCCTCAAGGATTTTGAGCGCGATAGTGCCCAGTTTTTTGAAGCCTGTTTACCGGTAGAGGAGTTGGCGCGGCGGGGAGTGGATACGCTGCGCTTTGGGCCACTTAAACCCGTCGGCTTACAGGATCCTCGGACAGGTAGCCGTCCCTATGCCGTTGCGCAACTGCGGCAGGAGGATCGCCACGGCCAACTGTGGAACTTGGTGGGGTTCCAGACTAATTTGCGCTGGGGTGAGCAGCAGCGGGTGTTTCGCCTGATTCCGGGGCTGGAGCAGGCGGAATTTGTGCGCATGGGGGTGATGCACCGCAACACGTTTCTGAATGCGCCGAAACTTCTGAGTGCCAGTTTGCAGTTTCGGGATCGCCCCACTCTCTTGGGGGCAGGGCAACTCACGGGCACAGAAGGCTATACGGCGGCGGCAGCGGGGGGATGGTTGGCTGGTACCAATGCGGCACGAATTGCCCAAGGGTTACCGCCGTTGGTGTTGCCCCCCACCACGATGGCCGGGGCACTGTTTCACTACATTAGTACCGCTGATAGCAAAACGTTTCAGCCGATGCCCCCGAACTTTGGTATTTTGCCGCCCTTGGCGGAGAAAGTCCGCTCCAAAGCCCTGCGCTATGCTGCCTATCGCGATCGCGCCCTCAACGATTTAAGCACATGGGCAGCAGCACTGTCGCTGCCCCTACAGCCGTTAGTGCCAGATGAGTGCGATCGCCCTGCCGCTGAAGCTCAAGTTTAAGATAATCGGTAGGCCACTGTGGTAGGCGATCGGGCCATTCAATTGCCACAATCCCTAGCTCAACCTCTTCCCCATACCAGTACCGCTGCGGTGCTAGTTCTGACACATCCGCCGCACTTAAGCGATAGAGATCAAAGTGATACAGGGGCACGCGTCCTTCGGGATACTCCTGCAGCAGGGTAAAGGTGGGACTTTGGATAACGTCTGTGATGCCTAGCCCAGCCCCGAGGGCTTGAACAAACGTGGTTTTGCCTGCCCCCAGTGCCCCCACCAGCAGCAACGTGGTGCCACTGGGCAGGTGTTGACCCCACCGGTGCGCCAAGGCTTGCAATTCAGCTAGGGTGAACACCCCCACCTCGTTGACCATGAGTTACACCCGCACCGCCTCCAAGAGGCGGGAAAARTAAAARCGGGTTTTGGTCATGGCATTGCGCTCGATACGCCAGCCGAGTGCCCTGAGGCGCTGCACAATCTCCTCTTCGCTGTGGAGATAGGCACGGGTTGCCTTGCTAGACCCCGGGAAAAACTCACCGATTTTTTTGAGCAGTGTGTATTTGAGGGTTTTAGGGGCGAAGCTGAGGATGAGTCGCTCTGTGGCTAAGGAACTCAAGTGCGCTAGCATCCCTGCCATTTGCGCATCGGGATAGTGAATGAGCACATCTAGGCAAATGACGGTGTGATACTGCCCCCGTAACGCCTCTAAGTCGCTGACGCTGAGAATTAGCTCATGGTGACCATTCAACTGGGCGGCGGCGCGATCGCGAGCCTCAGCCACCATTTTTTCAGAAATGTCACTGGCATAGACCCGTGCTCCCAACTGGGCAAGGGGGATGCTCAGGCTGCCAACCCCACAACCCGCATCACAAAACAGCTTGCCCTTGAGGTGTCCCTCGGCTTGGAGCCACGCCAAAACCGTATCAATCGTTTGCTGATGACCAAGGCGAATATCCGCCTGCACTTTGCTCACCGTATCGGTGCCATAGATGCGTCGCCAGCGATCAAAGCCGGTGGTGTTGAAGTAGTTTTGGACAATGGTTTTTTCGTCTAACGGAGGGGTAGCTTGCGTCATAACCGACAAAATTGTGATTGCCCCATTTATTGTTACACAGCCGATTAGCCTCGGGGAGCGGTTTTGATTGCTAGCAGCGTGCTCAGCCCACCCAAGCAAATCCCTGCAAGAACAAGGCTCACGCCCAGCAGCCAACTCCATTCCAGCGTTACACTGTTCGCTATGGCGCCGCCGCTAAACTGGCGGCTCAACCAGTGCTGTAGGTGCTGGCTACTGCTGGCTCCAGCCAACCAAGCCACTGCTCCGCCGATTCCCCCCAAGCCTGTTGCCTGCACAAAGAAGGGGGTATAAATCCAGCGCTGGGTTGCCCCTACCAGGATCATGATCTCAATGTCTGGCTGCCGCACTAAAATAATCAGCCGCAAAATGGTGCTCACCAGCGCCACAACAGTGACCCCCAATAACAGCACAAGGGCGATCGTGGCCGTACGGATAACTCGCTGCAGCCGTTGCAGACCGCTCAGTGCCCGCTCAAGGTACTGTACCGATTCAATTCCCTGCTGCTGAGCAATTTGAGTGGCCAAGGAAGCGACCTGATCGAGGGTCTTGGCGCGAATTTTGACTTCGTCACTCAGGGGGTTTTGCTCAAACAGGTGCAGATCTCCTTGCTGAGTGGTCAAGCCTAAATCTGCCTGTAGCTCTGCCCAAGCGCGATCGCGCCCAATCCATGTTAAGCGTTCAACGGCGGGTAATGCAGCTAACTCCTGCTTCAGACGAGCTATGGCTGTCTCCGGTAAGTCAGGGGCAACGTAGGCCGTAATTTCAAGGCGGTTGCCAAGGGCAGCCACCGCTGCACCGAGGGTATGGGACATCTGCCAGCCCCAACCAAAGAWAAAGAGGGTTACCGCCACTGCAATCACCGCAGCCCCATTGAGCCAGCCGCCGCGCCAGAGGCTGCGCCGCATTTCTGGAATTAAGAAGTCAAGGGTTGGCCATGGGTGTGGCAACCTGCTGAAGTTGGCCATGGTGTAATCGCAAAATAGGATGGGGAAGCAATTGGGTTAACGCACGATCGTGGGTGGTGAACAGCACCGTGAGGCCATGCTGGTGCAGGCGATGGAGTAAGTAGAGGATCTGTTGACTGGTCTGGGGGTCTAAGTTGCCCGTTGGCTCATCCGCTAGCAGCAGGTCGGGGCCGCCCACAATTGCGCGGGCAATACTGACGCGCTGTTGCTCGCCTCCGGAAAGAGCGTCGGGGTAGGCGCTGGCTTTGGCGGTCAGCCCCACCAGTTTGAGAGCCGTGTGCACCCGCTGCTGCAGTTCTGGTTTAGGGGTGCCGCGCACAAGGAGGGTAAAGGCCACATTGTCTGCCACGGTGCGATCGCCCAGTAACTTAAAGTCCTGAAAAATCACCCCCAACCGTCGCCGCAGCCGTGCCATCGCCCTATCATCGTGGGGGGTGAGCGCTTGTCCAAAAAGGTGTACACTGCCGTGATCCGGTGTTATCTGACCGGACAATAACTTGAGCAGGGTGGACTTCCCAGAGCCAGAGACCCCTGTTAAAAAATAGAATTCCCCCTGCCGCAGTTGCAGGCTGACGCCATTAAGACAGGGCGGATGAGCCGCAAAACACTTTGTGACTTGCCTTAGCTCGGCAATCACATCAGGACTCGATTGAGCGGTTGAAGGTCTTTGCACTGCTGTAGCGGTGACCATAGGAAGCGTTAACGTCGCCGCCCGTATAAACGACTCACAAGGGCTTTCCATGCAAACTGTGGCAGTGCCAACATCCGTCGCCAGCGCCAGGGCTCTTGGTAGAGGCGATAGAGCCACTCGAGGTGTAAATTGCGAAAGAGCTTGGGGGCGCGCTGCTTTTGCCCCGCCCAAATATCAAAACTGCCGCCCACACCTACCCAAATGGCGGTCGGACACACATGGCGATGGTCTTGAATCCAGTACTCTTGGCGGGGCACCCCTAAGGCCACAAAGATAATGTTGGGTTGTAAACGCTCTAACCGCCGGATCAGTTCAGCTTCGGTGTTGGCATCATGGTAACCTGACTCTACACCAACAACCTTCAGGTTGGGGAGCTTAGCCTGCCAGCGAATAGCCACCGTTTCAGCAACGCTCGGTGCCGCGCCATAGAAAAAGACACGATTGTGATGGTCAGACTCACTGGCCAGCTTCAGTAGGGCTTCGGCAAACTCAATTCCTGGTTGCCGTTTTACAGATAGGCCGTGGAGCTTGAGGTAAAGAATGACCCCGGAGCCGTCAGGAATCACTAAGTCTGCTTGCCGCAGAAGCTCGGCAAAGCGTGGGGTGCGCTCCGCCAGCATCACCATTTCTGAGTTGAGGGTGACAACGTGCTGACCCCGGCCACTGCGCTGCTGCATCAATAACCACTCTGGGGCATTGTCCACCAAGTGTAAGGGATAGCTAAAGACAGAGACTTTGGCAGGAACGGCAGGCATAACCCTAGATGGCTGACCCATAGAGACTTGAATAACTTGAGAGAATCCTTGAGTATCCTACCGCTATTTCCACCGTTGGTCACTCGCTTACCTGTAGATAGCCTTGAGCAGCAGCTTGTCCTTTAGGGAGATGTGCCTCTTCAAAATAGCGGAGTTGCCGCCAGCCGACAAAGTTGGCGTAGCGTCGGCGATCGCCCATGCACTCTGCCACATGCTCAAGGGGCGACAAGTGTTTGGGGTCTGCCCCAGCCAGCCGCTGATACAGTGCCAAATCCGACGCGGGATCACTGCGTTGACCATCCCGCAGGTAGTAAGACACCCTAGCACAACGAGCCACGGACATATACTTGCACTGCTCGAGGGTGTATTGTTGGCGATCGCGTTCCTCGATGTAGGGTAAATGCCATTCGCCGACGGCTAACGGTGTGGGTGTATGGGTTTCCAGCAAGTGTTGGATCATCTTGGCAAGGGACTGCATTTCTGGTTGAGCATCGGGGTGGTTGCGTAGATGTAGAAAATTTCCCCACTCAGTACTACTGACCACCGTTTGCATCCACATCCACGGCTCTAGCATCCGATTTACGACCTGCTTGTGAATTCCCAACTCGTTCAGCTTACGGGCACCCTCTAAAACGGCAAGGCGGGTTTCTAGCCAAATCTCCTTTGCCGCTTCCTTGTGCTCACTTTCTACGCGGGCTTGCATCCCTTTCTGGTTTTGCCCCCAATGGTAGGGTATCACTGGGTCTTGCCTCACCTGTTCCATCATTTTGCTGACGGGAACAGCACGAGAGCTGGCAGAATTGCGGGAAAAGACGCGGTGGGTGAGCAGTTCGCTGTGGATAAACCGTGGATAGGTTAATTGAAGTGTGACCAGCCGTATTCCTGCTGGCGAGAGGGAATCGGCAATCACCCGTCCGTCTTGCATGGAACCTCGTCTCAAATGCTGCATGTTCTAGCCTAGTCCATTGGGGCTATTGGCTCTAGAAAACATTGCCTCTAGAAAAACACATGACTATCGGGCATCAAGCTTAGCTCAAGGGGAACCGCGTGGCGATCGGTTTCCAAGGCAGCCTGGATCAGGGCTGCTGCGGCATCTGGCTGCAAGAGTTTCTGGCGATCGACTTTGAGGCTCACGCCATCCCAAAAGGGCGTATCCACGCCGCCAAAATAGAACAGGCTAAACTTAATGCCGTAGCGTTTGAGTTCCTCGGCCATGCACTTACTAAAGCCCACCACCCCGAACTTGGCGGCACAGTAGGCGGCTGCCATGGCCATCGAATGCTTCCCCAAAATTCCCACGACTGTACAGATGTGTCCTTGCTGGTGCTCTTTCATGAGTTCCGCTGCCTGCTGAGTGGTGTAGAAGCAGCCCTTCAGGTTTAACGCCAGCATCTGCTCTAGTTCTGTGGGGGTAATTTTGGCGTAGGGCTTGAGTAAGCCTGCCCCAGCAGCATTAATCAGGACATCGAGCCGCCCGTGTTGCTCGCGAATGGCCTGCATTAACTGCACAACCTGATCCGGCTGGGTAATGTCGCAGGGGTGACTCTGCACGTTACGCTCCCCTGAGAGCGTGGCGGCTAACTGCTGGAGGCGATCGCCAGAACGAGCGGCTAACACTAAGGTTGCTCCCGTGCCTTTTAACCGCTCGACAACGGCACGGCCAATCCCACCGGTGGCACCTACCACCAATACCACTTGATCCGATAAGTGAGGCATTGTTACATTTCTTTACATTCCTTTTCTATCTTAGCCCTAAAACTACGTGCAAAGAGGGCACATGGTGTGAAGTACCGCAGGTTTCGCTACGCTACACCTGCGGCTTCCTGTCCTGAACCAGTATCCCGGTTCATCCCTAGTCTTGCAACTAGCTGATCAGGCGTAGATTTCCCTTCTTCCAAGGGTATTTTTGATTCAGAGAACAGCAGCAAATTCAAGGCAGCATTAATGTCTCTGTCCCAAACAGTTTTGCATTCTGGGCACTCCCATTCACGACTAGCAAGCGTTAAATCTTGCTTGATGTACCCGCAATTGGAACATCTCTTAGAACTGGGGAAGAATCTATCTACGTAGCAAATTTCGCAACCGTAGATATACCCTTTGTATTCCAACATGGCGAGGGAGCTGCCCCACGATACATCACAAATGCCGACTCTAAATCCTTAAGAGTCTGCTGCAATGCTTGGGAATTAACTTCTTTAAGCCATTCAAACTCTGATTTTAAGCCTGTTAAACGTTTTGCCCAGTCTTTGTAGCGTAGAGATTTTTTAGACTTGGCGTATGCATCTATGGTCAACCTTAAAAAATGGTTATATACAAATCTGGAGCAACCAAAGCATTTTGCTAAAAATGCGGATTGCTCTTTGTTTGGATACAGTCGAAATTTGTAAGCTTTATTTCCCATAGTGCATGTTATACAATACTTACCCAACTCAGGTCAAATAGTTAAATGCCGCAGATTTTTGGCTTTGCTCTCATCCCCATACTCCGCTACGCTGCGTATGGGGTCTTCCCGCAAAGTTTAATAAAAACTAAGAGGTCGTCCTAGCGGGTCATCATGAAAGCGGCAGTGCTCTACGGCAAAGAAGATGTGCGTATTGAAAGCGTGGCGGATCCAACGCCAGCGGCTGGCGAAGTGGTGATCCGTGTGAAAGCGGCAACCACCTGTGGCACCGACTTGAAAGTGTGGCGGCGGGGCGGCCATGCCCGGATGTTAACCCCGCCCATTCTCTTTGGCCATGAGGCCGCAGGGGAAATTGTTGCCCTCGGTGCTGGGGTGACGGGTTGGCGACTGGGCGATCGCGTCGTGGCAAATAACTCTGCGCCCTGTGGCCAGTGCTTCTATTGCCAGCGGCAGGAGTTTTCGCTGTGTGCGCACCTTGAGTTTAACAATGGCACGTTTGCTGAGTATCTGAAGATTCCCGCCAGTATTGTTCGCCATAACCTCCTGCCAATTCCTGAGCACCTGAGCGAGGAGATGGCTGCCCTGACGGAGCCGCTGGCCTGTGTCCTGCACGGCGTGGCACGTTGCGGGTGGCAGCCCCAGATGCAGCAGTGGCCGAGTCCACCCCAGATTGTGGTGATTGGTGATGGTGCCATTGGTTTAATGTTTGTGGGGGTGTTGGCTCAGCAGGGGGCACGGGTACTCACCTTTGGCGGCTCGGATCAACGGTTGGCGATCGCCGAGACCTTCGGTGCAGAGCAGGTGGTGAACCATCATCAGTGCGAAGATATGCCAGCAGTGGTCAAAGATTGGACGACAGGACGGGGTGCTGACATTGTGATTGAAGCCACAGGCGTACCGCAGGTGTGGGAAGTGGCGATCGCCTGCGGTCGTCCGGGGGCAACGATTAATCTCTTTGGCGGCTGTCCGCGGGAAACCCGCATCAGTGTCGATACTGAGCGCCTGCACTACGAAGAACTCACCCTCAAGGGAGTGTTTCACAATACGCCCGCCTTTGTTCGTCAAGCCCTTGCCCTCATTGCCAGCCAAACCTTACCCTTTGAAATGCTTGTAAGTGGCCACGCACCCCTTACCGAGATTGAGCAGGTGCTGCAAGCGATGAAAGCACGACAAGTGATTAAGGTGGCACTGCACCCTTAGCCCTCTAGGAATTTTGAACCAGCCTTGACAGAGTAAAATAGGGCGATCGCCCCTAGCGCATTACACTCTCGAGCTACAGCATGACATCTTCTGGCAACTCCTACCCAGTGATCCTCAACCAGTTTTGTGTTAAGACCCTTGAGGAGGAGGCACGACTCCTTTATCCATTCACGTGCCGGTGGCAGCAGAATCCTGAACTAGGAACAGAAGCCTATGCCCTCAATAAGGTGTGCTACCAGTTACCGGTTCCTGCCGCTCGCTGGGGGAGTGCCATTGTGACTCGCCAGCCCCTCGAACAACTTAAGACGAAGGCGTGGCAACTGATTCCCCAGCCGTCTCGGGTCTTTGACTGCACTTGTCTTGAGCAAAACCGCCGCACATTCTACCTCCTTGTGGGTTCTGCTGCAAAATTTCTCGCGCTGCTTGACAACCCACATGGCGACCAAAGGTTTCTTCAACTAGTTGATGGGTTCTGAGTGCCCTTTTATACGCTAGTGCCCGGAGGAGGCCATGACTCACCTTCATGTGAACTAGAGCTATCCGTGGGAAATGACAAGTGCTCTGGATTTTCAATGCTTGTGGTGGGGGTTTCTTCGTCGCTGTTGTCGGGAATGTCATTGATGAGATCTACCGCTGATGCAGGGGTTTCCTCTACCTCTAAATCCGCTAAACCCGCAGACTCGTCAGTGACGGGGGTTGATACTGGCGTGTTCTCCGGAGCATCCGCTAGCTCTGCACGCTCTGGGTCTGGGGTGGCCGGTGGCTGTTCTGGCTCACTGGGTGGTGCGGCTGTTGCTGCTGTGGATGGTGAGTCTTCAACAGTTGACTCTGCTGGTGCGTCTGCGGTTGGGGACACTGTCTCAACATTCGTGGGTAAGGTGCTGCTGGCTTGGCTTTCGCTCCACAAGTCCTCCTTCATATCAGAACTTGTATCCATCAGCGGCTCTGAGCTGGGAGCAGTAGGTGGTGCAGCGGCTATCCCTTTGTCTTTGTCCTTTGCTACGGCACCACTGAATAGACGTTGGACACGGTCTTTGATCTGGGTTAGCGTACCTTCTGGAAGCAATGTTTGAATGCGTTGCCAGAGCGCTTTTGCCTTTTGGGTATCGGTGCGATCGCTAGGGTGGGTCAGTTGCCAGCGGTACTGAAAGGTTTGCCAACCAAACCAGAGAATTAGGGCAACCCCTGCGGTAGTACCCAAAAGTAAACCACCATTGACACGATCGCCGTAGATCCACAAGGTCAAGGCAAAAAAGAGACCGGCACCACTGGCTGCCAAATCAAACTTACGGTACAACTCTGGCAAAAAGAACCCGGATAAGTACAAGCCTAAACTGGCGATCGCCAGACTCCAAGCCAGTAGATTTGTTAGCATTCCCAGTCCTCAGCAAGATAACGGCGGCTGCACCCCCYAGTCGCACATTGGGGGTCTTAACCTTCTACCTTACACCGCAGTGAATTCACCTCTGCAAGAATTTATTCTTGTGATTGTCCACGGATTTCGAGCAGATTGACTTCTCTCCTCCTTGAAAGAGAGGGGATTCCCAAAGGATGCTACGCAACGGGCTGAAGCCGCGTTGCTTCGCTTTTCCCTTGAGCTGTCACCCACAACTTAATACGGGTGGGGGCAGTCAAAGACCCCCTACCAACTCCGCTCAGACTCAATCCAAGCATCGTCGCTACTTTACGCAGATCGGAA